>JBDTOB010000239.1:0-4957 GCA_039933435.1 Acidobacteriota bacterium
CGCTGGCGTCGAAGGCCACCGGCTTCCCGATCGCCAAGATCGCCGCCAAGCTGGCGCTCGGCTACACCCTGGACGAGATCCCCAACGACATCACCCGTCTTACGCCCGCGTCCTTCGAGCCGACCATCGACTACGTCGTCGTCAAGGTGCCGCGCTGGGCGTTCGAGAAGTTCCCCCGCGCCGACCGGACGCTGACGACGCAGATGAAGTCGGTCGGCGAGGTGATGGCGATCGGACGGACGTTCAAGGAAGCTTTCATGAAGGCCTTCCACTCGCTCGAGCTGGGGGGCAGCGGGCTGCTGTTCGGCCAGACCCGCCGCACCGACAGCGGGCTGACTAACGACGAGGAGGAGGAGGGGGCGCTGCAGCGCCAGCTGAGCGTGCCCAACGACCGCCGCATGTGGGCGGTGTTCCGGGCGCTCGACCGCGGCTGGACCGTCGAGGAACTGCACGAGCTGACCAAGATCGACCGCTGGTTCCTGGTGCAGTTCTCGCAGATTGTCGAGCTGCAGCGCTCGGCCGGCCTGATCGGCCTGCGCGGCATGTCCCGCGACATGATGCGGACCTTGAAGCGATCCGGCTTCGGCGACCAGGAACTGGCGGGCATCCTCGGGTCGGACGAGGGCGCGGTGGCGGCGGCGCGGCTCGAGCACGGCATCCGCTCCGCCTACAAGCGCATCGACACCTGTGCGGCGGAGTTCGAGTCGTTCACGCCGTACATGTACGGGACCTACGAGGACGAGTGCGAGGCGGAGCCGACGCCGCGGCAGAAGGTGGTCATTCTTGGCAGCGGCCCGAACCGGATCGGCCAGGGGCTGGAGTTCGACTACTGCTGCTGCCATGCCGCCTTTGCCCTCCGCGAGGAGGGCTTCGAAACCATCATGATCAACTGCAATCCGGAGACGGTGTCGACCGACTACGACACCGTGGACCGGTTGTACTTCGAGCCGCTGACCTTCGAGGACGTCTCGTCGATCATCGCGCGCGAGCGCGAAGCGGGAGGCGAAGTCTCCTGCGTCGTCCAGTACGGGGGACAGACGCCGCTGAAGCTGGCGCTGTCGCTGCAGGAAGCCGGCATCCGTATCATCGGCACCTCCCCCGACTCGATCGACCTCGCGGAGGACCGGGAACGGTTCGCCCAGCTGCTGTGGGACCTGGGTATTCCCCAGGCGCCGAGCGGCATCGCGACGACGGCGGACGAGGCGCGCGACGTCGCCGCCAAGATCGGCTTCCCGCTGGTGGTGCGGCCCTCCTACGTGCTCGGCGGCCGGGCGATGGCGATCGTCTACGACATGGCGACGCTCGACCGCTACATGGTCAACGCGGTGTCGGCGTCGCCGGGGCATCCGATCCTGATCGACAAGTTCCTGGAGGACGCCGTCGAGCTCGACGTCGATGCGGTGGCGGATGCCACCGGCGCGGTGGTCATCGGCGGCATCATGGAGCACATCGAGGAGGCCGGCATCCACTCGGGCGACAGCTCGTGCGTGATTCCGCCGCACAAGGTGATCGATCGCCACGTCGCGCTGATCCGCGACTACACGCGGCGGATCGCCCGGGCGCTGAAGGTGGTCGGCCTGATGAACGCGCAGTTCGCCATCAAGGAGGACACCGTCTACGTGCTCGAGGTCAACCCGCGCGCCTCGCGGACGGTGCCCTACCTCTCCAAGGCCACCGGCGTGCCGCTGGCGAAGATCGCCGCGCGGGTGATGATCGGGCGGACGCTGGCGCAGCTCGGCCTCACCGAGGACCTCGAGGTCTCCGGCTTCTTCGTCAAGACGCCGGTCTTCCCGTTCGTCCGCTTCCCCGGCGTCGACACCATCCTCGGGCCGGAGATGAAGTCGACCGGCGAAGTGATGGGCTGCGCGTCGACCTTTGGCAACGCCTTCGCCAAGGCGCAGCTCGCCGCCGGGATGAAGCTGCCGACCGAGGGCACCGCCTTCATCAGCGTCAACAACCACGACAAGCCGGCGGTCGTCCAGATCGCGCGGGACCTCAGCGAGCTCGGCTTTCATCTGCTGGCGACGCGCGGCACCGCCAACTTCCTGCGCGCCCACGGCCTCGAGGTCGAGATCGTCTTCAAGGTCAACGAAGGGCGGCCGCACGTCGGCGACGAGATCCTGAACAACAAGATCCAGCTGGTCATCAACACGCCGCTCGGCCGGGAGTCGTTCTTCGACGACCGCACGGTGCGACGGATCGCGATGATGCACAACGTGCCGTCGATCACGACGCTGACGGGCGCGGCCGCAACCGTGAACGCCATCAAGGCGCTCCGCACCGAGGGGCTCACGGTCCGCTCGCTGCAGGAGTACCACGCCGAAGCGGCGATGCGGAAGGGGTAGGCGAGGCAGAAACTGCGCGTTGGCGCACGCGCCGGCGCGGCAGCTGCTGCCACCTCTCAGGCGCCGGCTCCTCCTGATCTCCTGATTCATTCGACTCTTCACTGTTGCTGACGTGGCCCCGGTGTTTGCACCGTGGCGGACGTGCGTACGCCGGCCGCGCTTGCGGCACTTCCACTGATTGCCGGGGCGGCGGACGGTCTGCTGATGACCGGGCGGCCGGACTCGCGGCTGGCGCTGTGCGGCGCGGGCGCAGCGCTGCTGTGCCTGGTGGCGGCGTGGGGGTTCCTCGGGATCGCGGACGGACCGGGTGTCGTGACGTCGGTGGTGGCCGGCTGCTTCGCGTCCGGGCTGTCGCTGGGCGCCACCGCTGCGCGGCAGGCGTACGGCCCCGACCTGCTGACGTGGTTCGACGCGTCCGACGCCGCTGCTCGCGGCGACCCCGTCGTGATCCTGGGAACGCTCATCGAGGACGCCTCAGCGGGCCCGCTCGGATGGTCGGTGCTGCTCGACGTGGACGATGTGGACCGACGCAGCACCCGTGGAGGAGTGCGGCTGTCGATCGGCGGGTCGGCCGCCGACGCCGCGGCGGGGGCGTGGCGTGCCGGCCGACGCGTGCGGCTGCCGGCGATCCTGCGCAAGCCCACACGCTACGGCGATCCCGGGGTGCCGGACGACGTGCGGGCGCTGGCGCGGCGGGGCACCGTGCTGATCGGCTCCGTAAAGAGTGCGGCGCTGGTCGAGGTCGTGGCCGCGGGCGGTGTCGTGGACGAGGCCGCCGCGGCAGCGCGGCGCTGGGCGAGGCTGCGCCTGTCGCGCTATGTCGGCCGCTGGAGTATCCAGTCAGCGGCGATCGCGAACGCCATCCTGATTGGCGACCGCTCGGGGCTGTCAGACGACGACCAGCGGCGCCTCCAGGAGGCCGGCACGTACCATGTCATCGCCATTTCCGGCGGCAATATTGCGATCCTGACGACGATGCTGCTGGTGGGGATGCGGCTGGCAGCTGTGCCGGGGCGGGCGGCCGCGGCGGTGTCGGTGGGGGTGTTGCTCTTCTACGGGCGGTTGACTGGTGCGAGCCCTTCGGTGTCGCGGGCGGTCGCGGCGGCGTGCGTCTACCTGGCGGGCCGCGTCCTGGATCATCGCGGGCCGGCGCTGAATGCGCTGGCGGTCGCGGCGGTCGCGGGTGTCGCCTATGCGCCGGTGGTGGTGTTCGATGCGGGGTTCATCCTGTCGTTCGGCGCGTCGCTGGGCATTCTGGTGGGAGTGCCGGGAATACTGCCGGCTGCGGGGATGCGGGATGGCCCGGATGCCGGAGCGGGTCAGCATCGATTCACGGGATCGATGCCGCCCGATGGCAGCGGTGGGGGAGGGTTCGGCACCCGCGCCGTGCGGGCGGCGCTGGTGGCGGCGGTCGCGATGGCCGCGGCGACGCTCAGTGCGGAGCTCGCGATCCTGCCGGTCAGTGCGGCGGTGTTCTCCAGGGTGACATTCGCGGGCCTGGCGTTGAACTTTGCCGCGATTCCGTTGATGACGGTCGTCCAGGGCGCCTCGATGGCGACGCTGGGGACGGCACCGCTCGCGTGGATTGGCGGGGCCCGGATGGCGGATCTGGCGGCGCAGCTGTCCGGCTGGCTGACGCATCTGGCGGCATCCTGGCTGGTGCGGTCGGCCCGGCTGGTGGACCTCGCGCCCTGGCTCTCGCGCGACGTCCTGCCTCCGGCCTGGGGGCTGGTGTCGGCCTACTACGCCGCCGCGATTGTCTGGCTGGCGGCGACGCGGTTCGCGCGGGCGGGGATGGCGGGCATGGCCGCCTGCGCGGCCCTGATTCTGGCGGGCGTCCCGGCGTTGGCCAGGGACTCGGCCTCGCCGCCGCCACCGGGCTGGTTACGGGTGGTCTTTCTCGACGTCGGGCAGGGGGACGCAACGCTGGTGCGGTTGCCGGACGGCCACGCGATGCTCGTCGATGCCGGCGGCGTTCCCGGATCGAGCTTCGACATCGGCGGCCGCATCATTTCGCCGGCGCTCCGGGCGCTTGGAGTGTGGCGGCTCGATACGCTGGTCGTCACCCATGCCGATCCCGACCATATCGGCGGTGCGCCGGCGGTGTTGCGGCGGTTCAGCCCGCAGGTGGTGTGGGAAGGAGTTCCGGTCCCGCCGCACCCCAGGCTGCGCGAGCTCGAGGCCGCGGCCGCCGCGGCGAATGTCACGTGGCGTGAGACGCAGGCCGGCGACCGCGAGCGCCGCGGCGGCGTCGAACTCCGGGTCCTGCACCCTCCGCCGCCGGAGTGGGAACGCCAGAAAGTGCGCAACGACGACTCCGTCGTCCTCGAAATCAGCATCGGGGAGGTCTCGATCATCCTGCCGGGAGACGTCGGCGCGGAAGTGGAGCGCCTGCTCCTGCCGCACCTGACGCCGGCGCGGCTGGTGGTGGTCAAGGCGCCGCATCACGGCAGTGCGTCATCCAGCGGTCTGCCGTTCGTCCGCGCGACCCATCCCGCGGCGGTGATTTTCAGTGCCGGCCGCGGCAACCGCTTCGGCCATCCCGCGCCGGCCGTCGTCGATCGTTATCGTCAAGCCGGGGCGGCGGTGTTCCGCACCGACGAGGACGGCGC
>JBDTOB010000240.1:0-4942 GCA_039933435.1 Acidobacteriota bacterium
GTGCAGTACGCCCTCGGCGATCTCAAGGCGGACGACAGCCCGAGCGTCAAAGCGACGAAGTAAGCCGGTGCCCGGCGGGGCGGGAGCGAATCCCGTCCTGCCGGGTGCCGTCCCGACCAGCCTTTCATCCGACATTCACAGCCATGTCCAACCTTCGTGCGGGCCTGCGGCCCCGTTCCCTCCTCCTGCTTGCCGCGCTGGCGGCGGCGAGCCTGTCGCTCGTGGCGCAGAGCACTCCACCCGCGGCGCCGTCGGGCGGCGCGGCCGCACCGCCTGCGCTTCCGCAGGGCGGCCCCGGCGCGGCGCCGGGTGGGGGGCGCGGCCCCTCGATGATGGAGCCCGATTTCTCGAAGAAGCCGCCGGTGCTGCCGCTGACGCCCGCCGAAGAGGCGAAAAAATTTCTGCTGCCGCCCGGCTTCCGGATGGAGCTGGTGCTCGCCGACCCTGACATCCAGGAGTCGGCGCAGATCGCGTTCGACGGCAACGGCCGGATGTTCGTGCTGGAGCTGCGCGGCTACATGCAGGACGCCGACGCCGCGGGGGAGCTCGACCCGGTCGGCCGGATCTCGGTCCACGAGGACCGCGACCACGACGGCGTCTACGAGACCCATCACGTCTTCGTCGATCATTTGATCTTCCCGCGCTTCGTCCTGCCGTTCGGCGCCAACGCCGTCCTGACCAAGGAGTCGAACGCGGACGAGGTGTGGAAGTTCACCGACACCAACGGCGACGGCGTCGCCGACAAGAAAGAACTGTTCACCACCGGCCTCGGCCGCCTGCTCAACGTCGAGCACCAGGAAAGCGGCTTCACCTGGGGGATGGACAACTGGATCTACAGCACCATCAACGCGGCACGGGTGCGCTGGACACCGCAGGGGGTGCTCCGCGAACCCACCGGGTCCAACGGCGGACAGTGGGGCACGACCCAGGACAACTACGGCAAGATCTGGTTTCAGGCCGGCGCCAGCGGCATGCCCGGCTACTTCCAGCTGCCGATCGTCTACGGCAACTTCACCTATCCCGAGCAGTTCGAGCCCGACCTCAACATTACCTGGGGCGCGCCGGTGCTGATTGCCGACATGCAGGGGGGCATGAACGCCACCCGCATGCCCGACGGCTCGCTGGCGCGCGCCACCGGCGCCGCCGGCAACGACATCTTCCGCGGCGATCGCCTTCCGGCCGACATGATCGGCGATTACTTCTACGGCGAAGCCGTCGCCCGCATCGTCCGGCGCCTGCACCCGGAGAAGACCGAGGGGCTGACCCGGCTCAAGAACGTCTATCCGCTGTCGGAGTTCCTGCGCTCGACCGACCCGCTGTTCCGTCCGGTGGATGTGACGACGGCGCCCGACGGGACGCTCTACATCACCGACATGTATCGCGGCATCATCCAGGAATCGCAGTGGTCCGGCCCGGGCACGTACCTGCGCTCGCGGATCGATCAGTATGCGCTCGACAAGGTCGTCCGCCACGGGCGCATCTGGCGGCTCACCTACGAGGGCCTGGGGCGGCGGACCACGCCGCCGCGGATGCTCGAGGAAACGCCGGCGCAGCTGGTCGCGCACCTGACCGACGCCAACGGCTGGTGGCGCGACACCGCGCAGCAGCTGCTGGTGCTCAGGCAGGACCGGTCCGTGGTCCCGGCGCTGACGCAGATGGCGCGTGCGGACGGGAACCAGCTGGCGCGGATTCATGCGGCCTGGACGCTCGAAGGCCTCGGCGCCGCCGACGCGCCGCTGCTGCGCGAGCTGATGGAGGACCGGGACCCGCAGATCCGCCTGCAGGCGATCCGCATCAGCGAGACGCTCTACAAGGGGGGCGATCGCACCTTCGCCGCGGACTACAGGGCGCGCACCCGCGATCAGGACCCCGACGTGGTGATGCAGGCGATGATGACCCTGAACACCCTGAAAGTGCCCGAGGCGCCGGCCGCGATCAGGGCGGCGCTGGACGGCAGCAAGGGCAAGGGCGTCCAGCTCGTCGCCACGACCATCCTCAATCCGCCGGCGAACACCGGGCGCGGAGGGGGCCTCGGCGCAGTGGCGCCGTATACCCCCGCCGAGCAGGCCGTGCTCGAGAAGGGGCAGCAGATCTACAAAGAGGTCTGCTTCGCGTGCCACGGAGACGACGGCCGTGGTGAGCCGATGCCGGGCGCGCCGGCGGGCACGACGCGGGCGCCCGCGTTGGCCGCGTCCCCCCGCGTCACCGGGCACCAGGAATATGCGATCAAGACCCTGCTCCACGGCCTGACGGGGCCGGTGAACGGGACCACCTATGCCGAGGTGATGGTGCCGATGGGGCAGAGCCCGGACGACTGGATCGCGGCGATCTCGTCCTACATCCGCAACGCCTTCGGCAACCGCGCCGCCTTGATCACGGCCGCGGACGTGGCGCGGGTCCGCGCCGCGGCTGGCGCGCGCAGGGCGCAGTGGTCGACCGCCGAGCTCGAGGCGTCGCTGCCGCGGCTGGTGGTGGTCGATCACGCCTGGAAGCTGACCGCCAGCCACAACAACGCCACCGCGGCTGATGCGCTGACCATCCGGCCGTGGAGCTCCGGACAGCCGCAGCAGCCCGGCATGTGGCTGCAGGTCGAGCTGCCGCAGCCGGTGCAGCTGGCGGAGGTGGAGTTCCAGTCGAGCCCGATGGCTGCCGCCGAGAAGCCGGCGGTGCCGGGTGCGCCGACCCGAACCGGCCTCGGGCGAGGCGCGCCGGGCACCCCGCCGCCTCCGCCCCCTCCCGCCGCCTATCCTCGCGGCTACCGCCTGCAGGTCTCGATGGACGGCAACACCTGGAGCAAGCCGCTGGCGGAAGGGAAGGGTGACGGGGCGCGGACCGACATCGCCTTCGCGCCCGTCCGCGGAAAGTTCGTGCGGATCACCCAGACCGCCTCGGACGGCGAAGCCCCCTGGTCGGTGGAGCGGCTGCGGATCTACGAAGCGGGCCTGCCGGCCGGTCCCTCGGGTCCCCGCTAAGGCCCGCGTCCTCGCCCTGCGGCGCGCCCGGGCTCGACGGCCGTGCTATCGTACGAGACCGCGCCGCCGCGAAGCTCATCGAACGTCCATTCGATCAACAGTTTACGGCGAAGGCGAGCCGTGTCCGATGCGGGTAAACGCATCGGCGGCGGCCGTCGTTTATGTAGATGCCGGTCCCGTTCCCTTTGTCCCCGTGTACCTTTTGATGTCGAGAAAATTCACTAACGTCCTTACCGCTCATGTCTTTACCGCTGGCCTGCTGATCCTGACGGCCGCCTGTTCTTCACAGAAGGAGGCGGCGCCGCCAGCCGCCGGCGGGGCGCCGGGGGCTTCCGGTGCGCGGGGCGGCGGCGCGGGCCGTGGCGGGCGGGGCGGCGGCCCGGTGCCGGTCGTGACCGGCCGCGTCGAGTCCAAGTCCATTCCTGTGACCATCCCGGCGGTGGGAACCGCCGAGGCGCTGTCGACGGTCCAGATCCGCGCGCAGGTGACCGGCCAGTTGAGCGCGATTCACTTCGCGGAAGGCCAGGAAGTGCGCAAGGGGCAGACGCTCTTCACGCTCGATCCCCGCCCCTTCCAGGCGGCGCTGCAGCAGGCGCAGGCGGTGCTGGCGCGAGACTCGGCCATGGCCAAGAACTCGCAGTCCCAGCAGGCGCGTTACGAGGATCTCTACAAGCGCGGGCTGATTGCGCGGGACCAGTACGAAGCGCAGGCCGCCACCGCGTCGGCGCAGCAGTCCACGCTCGCCGCCGACCAGGCGGCGGTCGAGAGCGCGCAGCTGAACCTCCAGTACGCGACGATTACGGCGCCGCTCAGCGGCCGGGCCGGGGCGCTCACCGTGCACCAGGGCGATCTGGTGCGGGCCAACGATCCCAATCCCCTGCTCGTCATCAACCAGATGGCGCCCATCTATGTCGGCTTCTCGGTGCCGGGTCGCTACCTCGAGGACATCCGCCGTTATCAGGGGCAGCGTCCGCTCAAGGTGCAGGCCCGTCTCCAGGGCAGCCCCACCGGACCGACGCAGATTGCCGTGGCCTCGCCGGAAGGACGCGGCGACGCCCCGGCGCCGCCGCCCAGGGCGCCGGTGACCGCCGCCGCCGCGACGCCGGCCGAGGAAGGCACCGTCTCGTTCATCGACAACGCCGTCGATCCGACCACCGGCACGATCAAGCTCAAGGCAACCTTCCCGAACACCAGCCATCGTCTCTGGCCGGGCCTCTTCGTCCAGGTGACGCTGCTGCTGACGACCAACAGCGGCGCCCTGGTGGTGCCGTCCGCCGCGGTCCAGGACTCGCAGCAGGGCACCTACGTCTACGTCATCAAGCCCGATCGCACCGCGGAGATGCGGACCATTCGCGTCGAGCGCGAGCAGGGCGGTGAAACCGTGGTGGCGGAGGGCCTCAAGGCCGGCGAGGAAGTGGTCACCGACGGGCATCTGCGGCTGACGCCCGGCGCGCGGGTGACGACGCCGGAGGACAGCGGCGGACGGGGCACGCGCGGACGCGCCGGCGAGGATGCCGGTCCGGCGGGTGGGCGTCAGGAGGGGGGCCGCCAGGGCGGCCGCACCGGGGGACGATCATGAACGTTGCAGAGCCTTTCATCAAGCGGCCTGTCGCGACGACGCTGCTCGTCACGACGATTCTCATTTTCGGCGTGATGGGCTACCGGCTGCTGCCGGTGAGCGACCTCCCGTCGGTCGATTTTCCGACGATTCAGGTCGGCGCGGGGCTGCCCGGCGCCAGCCCCGAGACCATGGCTTCGTCGGTGGCGACACCGCTCGAAAAGCAGTTCTCCACCATCTCCGGGATCACCTCGATCAGCTCGCGCAGTTCCCAGGGCCAGACCAGCATCACGCTGCAGTTCGACCTCAGCCGCAACATCGATTCGGCCGCGCAGGACGTCCAGTCGACCATCGCCCGGGCGCAGCGCAGCCTGCCCCCCGGGATGCCGTCGCCGCCGTCGTTCCAGAAGAC
>JBDTOB010000241.1:0-4935 GCA_039933435.1 Acidobacteriota bacterium
GTGATGATAGTCGAGAGCGTCAGTCCGCCGATCACCGCCAGCGCCAGCGGCCGCTGCAGCTCCGCGCCGGCCCCAATGCCCAGCGCCAGCGGCACCAGCCCGAACAACGTGCACAGCGTCGTCATCAGGATCGGCCGGAGCCGGATCCGCGCCGCTTCGTAGACCGCATCGGCGGCGGCGGCGCCGTCGCGGCGCTGGCGCTCGGCGTAGTCCAGCAGGACGATGCCGTTCTTGACGACCAGGCCGATCAGCAGCACCAGCCCCATCGCCGACGAGACATTCAGCTCGGTGCCGGTGACGATCAGCGCCGCCAGCGCGCCGGCGAGCGACAGCGGCGCGGCGCCGAGAATCAGCACCGCCGGGCTGAACGACCGGAAGTGAATCACCAGCACCACGAAGACGAGTGCCGAGGCGATCGCCAGGACCTGCAGCAGCTCGCGGAAGGCCTGACGCTGCGCCAGGTACTGGCCGCCCACCTCCCACGTGTAGCCGACCGGCAGCTTTTCCTGGCGCAGCTTGGCGGTGATTTCATCGACCGCGCCGCCGAGGTCGCGCCCCTCGAGACGGCCGCTGATGAGCGCCATCTGCCGCAGGTTCTCACGCGTCAGCACCGTCTGCCCGCCGGCAGGCACTACCGAGGCCAGCGCCGAGATCGGCGCCGACCGTCCCTCGGGGCCGCGCACGACCGTCTGACCCAGGCGTCCGCCGTTCAGGCGCACGGCATCCGGATAGCGCACCCGCACCGGGATGCTGCGATCCAGCGCCAGATAGCTGGTCGCCACCTCCCCCAGCCACGCCGCCGAGATCTGCTGCGACACGTCCGCCACCGACAGGCCGAGCCGCCCGGCGGCGGCCGGATCGATCTGCCACGTCAGCTCCGGATTCCCCTGCTGGACGCCGACGATGTCGACAACCCCGGACACCCTGGCGAGCAGCGCCTCCATCCGCGCGCCAAGCTCGGCCAGCACCGCCGCGTCGTCGCCGAAAATCTTCACCTCGATCGGGGTGGGATTGCCTTCGAGATCCCCGAGCATGTCCTGAAGCAGCTGGACGAACTCGATGTCGAGCCCCGGCACCGCGGCGTGCAGCTCGTCACGCAGATCCGAGATGATTTCCTCGGACGAGCGGCTGCGCTGGCCGCGCGCCTTGAGCCGGACCAGCACGTCACCCGAGTTGGACTGCGTGGCGAAGAGGCCCAGCTCCGAGCCGGTGCGCCGCTGAATGGAGGCGACCTCCGGGGTCTTGAGGAGCACCTCCTCCACTTTCTTCAACTGCCGATCGGACTCTTCCAGCGCCGAGCCGGGCGGCGTCTGGTAGTCGATGACGAAGCCCCCCTCGTCCGCATGGGGCAGGAAGCCGGTGCCGACGAAGTGGTACAGCGCCGCGCCCGCCACGGCCAGGAGCACCGACAGGGCCAGTGCCATCAGCGGCCGTCCGAGGATCGGCCGCAGCGTGTGCGCGTAGCGCTCGTCGAGCCGGCGGCCGTGCGCGGCCGGCTCCCCGGCGGCGCGCACGCCCCAGCTGGCCAGCAGCGGGATCAGGGTCAGCGCCAGCACCAGCGAGGCGAGCACCGCCGCCGACAGCGTCAGCGAGAGCGCCCGGAAAAACTGTCCGACCACCCCGGAGAGGAGGCCGAGCGGCGCGAACACCACGACGGTCGTCAGCGTCGAGCTGACCACCGGTGCCGTGAGGTCGGCGAGCGCGTCCGAGACCGGCGAGGCCGATCCTTCCTGCACCCGGCGGTGAATCCCCTCGACGACGACCACGGCATCGTCGATCACCAGGCCGATGGCGACGGCCAGGCCTCCCATCGACATCAGGTTGATCGATTCCCCCCAGAGGTGCATGACCCCGAACGTCATCAGCACAGCGAGCGGGAGGGTGATCGCGGCCACCACCGTCAGCCGCCATTCGCGCAGGAACAGCAGCAGGATGAACACGGCGAGAAAGCCGCCGATCAGGATGGCATCGCGGACGTTGGCGATCGAGGCGCGAACGAACTCCGCCAGGTCGTAGACCTTGGTGATCTGCAGCCCCGACGGCAGCGCCTGCGCGAGCTCGGCGACCGCCTGATCGATGCCCGCCTCGATTTCGAGAATGTTGGCGCCGACCTGCTGCGAGACGCTGATGCTCGCGGCGTCGCGGCCGTTGCCGGTGATCAGGCCGGTGCGATCGGGCGAGCCGGGAAACACCTGTCCGATGTCCCGCACCCGCAGGATCCCGTCAGGCTTGATCGAGACCGGCGTTTCGCCGATGGCCTCGATCGAGGGCCACAGGCCCGAGGCCAGCACCAGCTGCTGGACCCCACCTGACGCATAGCGGCCGACCGGCGCCAGCTGGTTGGCGGCCTTGAGCCGCTCCGCGACGTCGTGCACGGTCAGGCCGGCGGCGAGCAGCTTCGCCGGATCGGTCACTACCTCGATCTCGCGGGTGTCGCTCGCCGAGACCTCGACCTGTCCCGCGCCGGCGACCCGCGCCAGGCGCGGCCGCATCACGTAGAACGCATAGTCGTAGAGGTCCGGACCCGGGACGGAGCCGGTGAGGTTGAGGATGTACATCGGGAAGGCCGCCGGCGTCAGCCGCTCGATGACGAGGTCGGTGCCGTCTGGCAGCGACTGCCGCGCGGCGTCCACTTTGCCCTGGACCTGCTGGAGCGCGACGATCATGTCGGTCGCCGGCTCGAACTGCGCGGAGATCTCGGTGGCGCCGCGGAAGGTGGTGGAGCGGACGCGGCGGATGCCGGGGACTTCCATGACCGCCTGTTCGAGCGGACGGGTCACGGTGAGCATCATCGTCTGCGCCGGCAGCGTGCCGCTGTGGCCGATGACGACGACGCGGGGGAACTCGAGACGGGGATAGATGCTGCTCGGCAGGCCGGCGCCGGCCAGCAGCCCCGCCACCGCCGCGAGCACGACCATCAGGACGATGGCGCGGCCGTAGCGTCCGACGAGGTCGCCCAGGCTCATGATCCGATGGTCACGGCAGCACCGTCAGGCAGCCCGTTCTGGCCGCGGATGATCACCTTGTCGCCCGCGTTGATCCCCTTCTGAATCTCGACCGCGGTCGGCGAGACGATGCCCACCTCGACGGTGTTGCGGTGCGCCTTGCCGTCCGGACCGACGGTGACGACGACGGCGCTGTCGCCTTCGCGGACCAGCGCGGCGGGAGGGACGAGGATCGCCCCGGCATGTTCGGCGCCCAGGATCTCGACCGAGACCGACATGCCGGCGGTGAGCGCCGCGGAGGAGACCGGGCGGAGCCGTACCGAGGCGGTCACGCTGCCGGGCTCGACCGCGGCAGGTCGGGTGATGACCGTCGCCTCGATCGGATCGCCGCCAGCGGGATCGATGATGCGTGCCGGGGCGCCGGCGGCGATGCGGGCGAGCGTACCGACCGGCGCGGCGGCAGTGACCTCGAGATGGGAGGGGTCGATGACCCGGAGGATGGGATCCGACGGCCCGGGCTCGACGAGGTCGCCGGCGTTATGCCAGCGCCTGGCCACCACGCCGGCGAACCTGGCGCGGACCACGAGCCGCCCGGCGAGCGCGTTGGCGGCGCCGCTGGCGCTCTGCGCCTGGTCGAGCGCCGCCTGCGAATCCAGCAACTCGCGCTGGGCGTCCTCGACCTCCTTGCGCGCCGCGACGCCGCGCTCGAACAGCCCGGCGACGCGGGCGGAAGCGGCGCGCGCGTTCTCGACCCGCGCCTGCGCCTGTTCGATGCCGGCGCGACTCGAGGCCGCAGAGGCGGTGAGCGAGGGAATCTCGAACCGGACGAGCAGATCGCCGGGCTTGACCCGATCGCCTTCGGCGCGCGGCAGCTCGGCGATGCGCGCCGCTTCGGGCGCGGTCACCAGCAGCTCGCCCCCCGGCGGCGCCGTCACCAGACCGGTGGCCGCAATCACTTCACGGATGGCACCGGCGCGGGCGGTGTCCACGGCCACCGAGACGGCGGTTTCGGTGACCGTCTCGTCCGGCTTCACCGCGCCGCAGCCGGCGAGCGCCAGTGCGCCCGTCAGGGCCGCCGCTTTCCACATAGTGGTCATCTGATCGGTCCCCCGAGCGCCCGCTCGAGATCGGCCAGCGCCGCCTGGTACTCCTGCCCGGTGTCGGTGGCGCGAAGCCGCACTTCCCGGGCGGCCTGCAGCGCCTGCAGGAACGCGGTGAGATTGGTCTGCCCCGAGCGGTAGGAGTCCTCGGCCATGGCTTCGACGGCCGCCAGCTGCGGCACGATCTCGTCGCGATAGCGCTGGTATTGACGGCGGGCCGCCTGCGCGCGCGCGCTGGCGGCGGCGGCATCGCCGACCAGCGCGGCGAGGCGCGCCTCCCGTGTGGCCTTGAGCTGGGCAACGCGCGCGGTCTCGATCTGCACCTCGGCGGTGTGGCGTGTGAAGACCGGGATGGTGATCGCCAGGCCGCCCCGCCAGCCGTACATGAACTCCGGCCGCGCATCGAACAGCACGCCGCCGGAGAGCGTCGGATCCGGCCGGCGCATCGCCACGGCGAGACGCTCCCGGGCGACCGCCTCGTCGATCTCGCGATCGAGCGCCGCGATGTCGGGCCCGGCGGTGACCAGCGCGGACAGGTCGGCGGGGATGTCGCCGGTGTCGAACGCGTCCCCGGCGTCAACGGGGGCCTCGGGTGGCCGGCCGAGCGCGGTATTGATCGCCACCCGCGCCGCGAGCTGGCGGCCACGGGCATTCTCGGCCTCGTTGTCGGCCTGGGCGAGCGCGAGCTCGGCCTGGAGCGCTTCGAGCCGCGGCGCGGCGCCGGACTCGAACCGATCGCGCGCGGCGTTGCGCGTCCGCTCGGCAAAGCCGCGCAGGTCGGAGGTCACCTGGACGCGGCTGGCCGCCGCCACCAGCTCGAAATACGCGAGCCGCACCGTGCGCCGGATGTCGAGGGACTGGACCACCAGCTCCGCGGTCGTCCGCGCCAG
>JBDTOB010000242.1:0-4927 GCA_039933435.1 Acidobacteriota bacterium
TTCGTAGGCAAACGCGTACTGGATGAGCTGCGCTTCGCTCCAGGCGCGGCCGATGAACGAGATCCCCACGGGCAGCCCCTGCACCAGGCCGGCCGGCACCGTGATGCTCGGATACCCGGCCACCGCCGCCGGGGTTGAGCTCGCGCCCAGGAAATGATCGCCGTTGACGAGGTCGGTCGGCCACGCGGGGCTGCCGGTGGGCGCGACGATGGCGTCGAGCTTCAGCCGGGTCATCACCGCGTCGATGCCGCCCGCCCGCGAGCGCGCCCGGCACGTCGTCCGCGCCGTCCGATACGCCGGCGTCGTCAGCGGGCCCTTCTTCTCGGCCGAGAGCATCGTCTCCTGACCGAAGAACGGCATTTCGCGATCCGCGTGGCTGGCATTGAACGCGATCACGTCCGCCAGCGAGTGGACCCGGGCGCCCGGGCCGAGCGCGCCGAGATAGGCATTGAGACCCGCCTTGAACTCGTAGAGCAGGATCTGGAACTCGCAGTCGTCGAGCTTCCCGGCTGAGGGGATGTCCGCCGGATCGACGATCACCGCTCCCTGCGCCTTCATGTCGGCAATCGCCTGGTCGATGAGGCGATCGGTCGCCGGGCTGTAGCCGAAATATTTCTTTCGCGCGACGCCAATCCGCGCCCCCTTGAGACCGTCGGGCTTGAGGACGCCCAGGTAGTCCCCCCCTTTGCCGCGGCTCGCGGTGGTGGCCGGGTCGCGGGGATCCGGTCCCGCCATCGCCGCCAGCAGCACCGCGGCATCCGCGACGGTGCGGGCCATCGGGCCCGCCGTGTCCTGCGTCTGCGAGATCGGGATGATGCCGGCGCGGCTGACCAGGCCGACGGTCGGCTTGATGCCGACCAGGCCATTGGCGCCGGACGGACAGACGATCGACCCGTCGGTCTCGGTGCCGACGCCGACCGCCGCCAGGCTGGCGGCAATCGCCGCCCCGGTGCCGGAGCTCGAGCCGCAGGGATTGCGGTCGAGGACGTACGGGTTCCTGACCTGCCCTCCCCGGCCGCTCCAGCCGCTTGTCGACTTCGACGAGCGGAAATTCGCCCACTCGCTGAGATTGGTCTTGCCGAGAATCACCGCGCCGGCCTCGCGCAGGCGCGCCGCCACGAACGAGTCGCGCGCCGCAATCGACCCCTCGAGCGCCAGCGATCCGGCCGTCGTCATCATCCGATCCGCGGTGTCGATGTTGTCCTTGATGAGCACCGGGATGCCGTGCAGCGGTCCGCGGACGCGGCCGGCGCGCCGCTCGGCGTCCAGCGCATCGGCAATCGCAGGGGCCTCCGGGTTGATCTCGATGACGGCGTGCAGCGCCGGGCCGGACCGATCGATTGCCTTGATGCGTTCGGTGTACATGTCCACCAGGCGGCGCGAGCTGTAGCGCCCGGACGCCATCGCGTCCTGCAGGCTCGCCACGGTCGCGTCGTCGAGCTCGAACGGCGACACCGCCGGAGTCTGGGCGCGAGGCCGCGGCTCCCCCGCGAGAACCAGCAGCGACAGGATCACGGCAGCGGCAGGATGGCGCATCATCCGGGCATTCTAGCCCGGGCCGTTCGTGACGCAGCGAAATAGCCCACCTGCGTCACCCGGCAGGCCGACGCCCGCCGGCGCACCGCCAAACGAAGCGCCGCGATGCTGCAGATGCGGGCGGGAGAAGAACCGGCGTCGGCGCACGGTGGGAGGCCGATGCCAGGTCAGGCGGAGAGCCGGTCGACGATCGTGCGCCAGGCGGCGGCGGCAGACGAGGTCTCGCTGGCCAGAGTGGCGCCGCAGAGAACGGCGGTCCCGTCGCCCGCCGGGCGGTACCAGACCGAATCGACATCGAGATGCAGGCCGATGGCGCGGATATCGACCGCGAAGCGCGCCGGCGGCGGCTCCCCCGGGGACAACTCGATGCGCAGCCCTCCGTAGGAGACATCGAGCACGGCCGCCGGACGCCCGTTGGCCACGACGGTGAGCCGCCCGAGAATGCTTTTCCGCACCCAGCGCCGCTGGCGCCGGACTTCCGCGACCGACCGCGCCACGGCGGCGAGGAACGCCCCGGGCTCGAACGGCTTGCGCACGAACGCCGCGCCGTACCTCCCCGCCTCCAGCTCCATCATCGGCTCGTCGTAGCCGGTGATGATCATCGTCGCCATGTCGGAGCGCTCGCTGCGGATCTCGCGTACGAGGTGCAGGCCGTTGAAGCCGCGCAGGCGGACGTCGGTAATCAGCAGGTCGTAGGTGTCAGCCGCGAGCAGGCGCTTTGCGGCCTCGAAGGTGGCGGCGCCGGCGACCAGGTATTCCGCGTCGCGCAGCATCTCCAGCATGCCGTCGAGCGCATGCTCGTCGTCGTCGACCACGAGAATTCGATACGGAAGCTTCATGAAGTCCGGAGGTCTGGGTCTCCGGCTGCTGCGGCAAGGGTGGTGCCGTTGACAGAGGCGGGAAAATCCGTGCAAAACGGCGGGTTCGCCGGATGCGGACTGGCGAATTTGTCGCGGCCGTGACAAGTCTGCCGCGACGGTCAGTGCGCGAAGGTCGATGCGCGAAGATTCAATGAATGACGGGACGAGACGGCGCCGCCGCGGCCAGCACCCGGGAGATGAGCGCGTCGAGCGCCGGCTGGGGGATGTCGAAGGGCCCGGCGACGACCGCGCCTGTCGGAATCTCGATGGCAATCACGACGCCTCCCTCGCTCGGCTCCACGATCCAGCTGAAACCCCGCAGCGCGACGAACTGCTGGTCGGAGCCGGGGTTCTTGGCGTGCTCGACGGCCAGGAGCATGGTCTTGAGGATCTGCTCGACATCGGCCTCCGTCCACCGTGAGGCGTCGTTCCCGTCGTGGGTGCGCTTTTCGGCAATCGCCGAGTCGCGATCGCGGAGGACAACTTCAAGTCCAAACTGCATGTGGATCGATTATACCCGTCAGCTCCCGCGCGAGATCCTCCGGCGTGAATACCGGCTGACGGCAGGTGAAGTCGCGGCAGACGTAGGCGGCCGCGCCCTCGGCGCGCGACATGGCAGCGGTGAACGGCAGCAGCGCGGCGAGACGCGCCTGCGCCGGCCCGGGGACGACGGGCACCACCAGGGCAAAGGGGAGATAGCGGCCGGCAATTTCGCGGCGCAGCGGCTGCGCGGCATCCTCAGCGCCCGAGACGACGATCTGGCTGTAGCCGGCATGCCAGCCGCTCAGGGCGCAGAGCAGCATCGGGACCGAGCGCCCGGCGGCTCCCACTCTGGGGCCATAGCGGCCGAGGCTGCGCTCCGCGTGTTCGCGGAAGCTGGCATCTCCGGTCAGGTATGCGAGGGTCAGGGTGTTGAGCGCAGCCACCGAGCTGGCCGCGGGCTCGGCGCCATCGTGGTCCTCCTTCAGCCGCAGCAGCACGGTGGGGTCCTCCCCCGTGGTACTGAACCACCCGGCTTCCACGGGGTCCCAGAATTTCGCATCCTGGACGGCCTGGAGCTCGATGGCCCACTCGAGCCACTCCGCATCGCCGCCGGCCTGGAAAAGCTCGAGCAGCCCCCAGATCAGACAGGCGTAGTCCTCGGCGTAGGCGTCGATGGCCGCGTCGCCGTCGCGATAGCGCCGCAGCAGTCGCTCGTCGGCCCACAGCGTGGACCTGATGAACCGCGCCGCGCCGGTGGCGGTCGCAAGAAACTCCGGCGCCGAGGGACGATCGACCAGCACGCGCGCGGCCCGCGCGAAGGCGGCCATCATCAGCCCGTTCCAGGCCGTGAGAATCTTGTCGTCGAGGTGCGGACGGGGACGGGTGTTGCGGTGCGCGAACAGCAGGCCGCGGATGCGGCCGAGCGCGTCGACGACGGCCTCGGGGGTGCGGCCGGTTCCAGCCGCGACCGCCTCGATGCTCGCGGCGGTGTAGAGCAGGTTCCGGCCGGTGAACTCCCCTTGCGGATCCTGCGGCGCATTGCCTTCCGGCCGGATGCCGAAGCGCAGCCGCGCCACCTCGGCGTCGCCGCCGAGCAGACGGCCGATCTCGTCGTCCGACCAGATGTAGAACGCCCCTTCCGACTTGCGCGGCGCTTGAGCGGCCGCCAGCTCGGGAGGGACGCTGTCGGCGTCCTCGGCCGAGTAGAAGCCGCCGCCCGCGTCGGTCATATCGCGCCGGACGTAGTGCAGCGTGTCTTCGGCAACAGCGGCATAGAAGGATTCGCCGGTCGCCTGGGCGGCCTCGAGACAGGCGAGCACCAGCTGGGCCTGGTCGTAGAGCATCTTCTCGAAGTGCGGCACGCGCCAGTCGCCGTCCACCGAGTAGCGGTGAAAGCCGCCGCCGACATGGTCGCGCATGCCCCCGAGCGCCATCGCCCGCAACGTCTCCACGGCCATGCGGAGCGGCACGCCGCCGTCGCCGCCGGCAGCGGTGCGGCGGGCATGCTCGCGAAGCAGGAACAGCAGCTCGGAGGGGCGCGGGAACTTCGGCGCGTCGCCAAACCCGCCGCGGCGCGCGTCGAAGGCGCCCTCGAACTGGCCGACGGCGACGTCGAGCGCCGCCGCCGGGGCGACCTCCGACTCGGCGCGGGCGGTGCCGTCGGTGCCGGTGACGCCGCGCAGCCGCTGCAGCAGCTCGGCGGCCGCGCCCTCCACGCGCGGGCGCTCGTCGCGCCAGACCCGGGAAAGCTCCCCCAGCAGATCGGCGAACCCGGGGCGGCCCCAGCGTGACGCCGGGGGAAAGTAGGTACCGCCGAAGAACGGCTTCAGCGCGGGCGTGAGAAAGACCGACATCGGCCAGCCGCCGGCGCCGGTGGTGGCCTGGACGAACGACATGTAAACGCGATCGACGTCAGGACGCTCTTCGCGATCGACCTTGATGGCGACGAAGTTCCGGTTCAGGATGTCCGCAATCCCCGCGTCCTCGAACGACTCGTGCTCCATCACGTGGCACCAGTGGCAGGTCGAATAGCCAATCGACAGGAAGAT
>JBDTOB010000243.1:0-4927 GCA_039933435.1 Acidobacteriota bacterium
CCGAAACGGAGCTCTCAATGATGAAACGTATGTGGCGGCGGAGTCTGGGATGGGCGAGTGGGGCGACGCTGGTGGCCGTGTTGTGTGTGCCGACCCCGGCGCAGGCGCAGATCTCCCGCGTCAGCGGCGGCGGCGCGTCGGACCTGCACCAGGCCGTCGGCGTCACCTTCGGCGGCTTCTTTCCGAAGGGGGAGAGCAGCCGCGCCAACGGCGACGTCCTGGTCACCGACCTCGACTCGCTGGTCTTCAACATCGGCGACTTCAAGGGTGCGACCGTCAGCGGCGAGTGGCTGGTGGGCTTGGGCGACTTCCTCGAGGCGGGCGTCAGCGCCGGCTTCTATCAGCGCTCGGTGCCAAGCGTTTACCGCACCCAGGTGAATGCCAACGGCTCCGAGATTACGCAGGACCTCAAGCTGCGGGTCGTGCCGGTGAGCGCGACGGTGCGGTTCCTCCCGGCCGGCCGCGGCAGCGTCGAGCCCTACGTCGGTGCCGGCATCGGCGCCTTCCGCTGGCACTACAGCGAGATCGGTGAGTTCGTCGATTTCAACGACGGCACGATTTTCCGCGATCGCTATCTGGCCGATGGCACCGCCTACGGGCCGGTGGTGCTCGGCGGCGTGCGCTTCCCGTTCGGCACCGCGATGGACGTCGGCGGGGAAGTCCGATACCAGCGGGTCGAAGGGGACACCAAGCCGGCGCAGTCGCGCCTGCTCGGGGACAAGATCGATCTCGGCGGCTGGAATGCCGCGGTCACGCTGCACGTCAGGTTCTGAGCGGAAAAACAACTCAGGGTTCCGCGGGATGTGGCGGCACATCCCGCGGAACGCGTCGATACAGTCCCACCCCGCCGCCTTCGGCCACCCGCTCGTAGCCGTCGAAGAACGCAGGCCGGCGGCGGCCCTCGCGATAGAGCGCGTCCCCGCCCTCGGCACGTTCCTCGACCACCATCCAGGCCGCCAGCCCGCGCGGATCCTGCATCGCGAAGCTCCACAGATCGCCGTTGCCTTCGTGAAGGAAATCACGGATCTCGAATCCCTCGAGCGACAGATCCTGCATGTAGTGCCCGAGCGAACCCATGCTCATCATGATGGTGCCGTGATCGCGGTGCGCCGTCAGGTAGGCGGTCACCATCTTTCGTCCAGCCTGGCTCGGCGCCTCGCGCCGCGATTCGACGACCATGGGTGCGCTGCGATCCAGCGGCGGCGACTGCACCAGGGAGACGGCAACCAGCGCCGCCGCGGCGAACGGACGGACCCGCCGCGACAGCAGCCCGACGCCGGCGCCGGCCAGCGCCGCGCACGCGGCCACCAGCGGCACGTCGTAGCGGATGCGGAACGGGTGCCCCTGCAGGTAGGCGGACCAGGGCAGCGCGCCCGCGCCGGCAAGCGCCAGGACCAGCACCAGCAGCGCCCGCTCCCGCGACCGCACGTAGGCAACGATGGTCAGGACGGCCCCCGCATACGCCGCCCAGACCAGACCGCTGCCCGAGACGAGATACAGGCCTTCGCGCAGCTGCTCCCAGGCGACGCCAGGATGGCCCAGCGCCGCGGTGTTCTCGGCGAGGAAGAAGCCGCTGCTCACGAACCACGCGCCGACCGTCCAGCGGCTGTTGATCAGGAACAGGACGATGGCCGCGGCGGGCCAGGCCGAGAGCTCGAGACAGGCCCGGAGCGTGCGGCCGATCGGCGCGCCGCGGCGCAGCAGGACCGCGGCGGTCAGCGCCACCGCGCCCGCCGCGATCGGCCAGGCCTCGTAGCGGGTGAGGCAGGCGGCCGCGAGCACACCTCCGGCGGCGTGCGGCCACCGCGCCGCGCCCGACGCGATCCATGCCGCCGTCAACGCCAGTGCCGCCGTCGTCGTGGCAAACAGCAGCGGCTCGGTCATCGGCGTGCTCTGCAGGTAGAGGATGTTCGGATTGAGCACGAAGATGGCGACGGCGGCGACGGCGCCGCTGCGCGATCCGGAGCCGCGGAGGATCAGCGAGGCGAGCGCCCAGGCGGCGATGCCGGTGCTCGCGACCGAGAGGGCCACCGCCGAGGCGCCCGTCCGGTAGAACCAGTCCACCTGCACGGGCAGCATGTTGAGGAGATGGGGGAGCGGCAGCCAGACCGCGCCGACCTGCTGCCAGCCCGGGGTGAGGCTGTCGATGATCCGGCGCGCCACCACCAGGTGCGCGCGCGCGTCGTAATGGCTGAGCGTCAGCCCCGCATGCGCGTAGAACAGCGCCGCGGCCAGGCCCACGAGCGCCGCGGCCAGCCCGAGGAGGCCGGCGGCGCGGCGGTGGACGGCGGCACCTGAGGGGGCGGAGACTTCGCGAGCGGCAGGACTCGTGGTGGCCAGGACGTTTCTTAGTCTACACTCAGCGGAATGCATCGCTTTGTGGCGTGGGTGCAGGCGTCCGCCATCGCCTTCGGCGGTCCCGGCCTCTTCGTGATTGCCTTTCTCGATTCGTCGTTCCTCTCGTTTCCGCAAGTCGTCGACCTGCTGATCATCTGGCTGGTGACGGCCCACAAGGGGCGCGTCGTCTACTACGCGCTGCTGCCGACGATCGGGTCCGTGGCGGGCTGCTTCGCCCTCTACATGGTCGGCCGCAAAGGGGGAGAGGCGTTCCTGCGCCGCCGGCTCAGCGCCGAAAACGTCGACCGGTCGCTGCGGATTTTCCAGCGCTACGGGCTGCTGGCGGTGGCGGTGCCGTCTCTGCTGCCGCCGCCGTTCCCGTTCAAGCCGTTCGTGCTCGCCGCCGGCGTCGCCGGCGTCCGGCCGGTGGACTTCTTGATTGCCGTCACCATCGGCCGGGGCATCCGGTATTTCGGCGAAGCGTTTCTCGCGTTCTGGTACGGCGAGCGCGCGGCGCAGTTCATCCGCGACAACGCCCGCCCGGTCTCGTTCGGGCTGGCGATTGCCGTCCTGGTGCTGGGTATCGGCTGGATCTGGTTCCGCCGGCGCGGCGCCATGGCGCGTTGACGGGAGCCCAGAAACCCATTACAATCAGTCGTTTAGCCTTGGAGCAGATGGTCCCGCAGATCTCCATTGTCATCCCGATGCGCAACGAATCGCAGAGCGTGGCGGAGCTCTACCGGGAGCTGACCGCGGTGCTCGAAGGATTCGGTCGCCCTTACGAACTGCTCGTTGTCGACGATGGCAGCACCGACGACACGTTCGCGCAACTGGCGGCCCTGCAGGCCATGGACGATCGGCTGCGGGTGATCCGCTTCCGGCGCAACTTCGGCCAGACCGCGGCATTCGCCGCCGGCTTCGCCCATGCCCGCGGCCAGTTCATCGTCACCTCCGACGGCGACCTCCAGAACGACCCGCGCGACATTCCCGGCATGGTCGAAGCCGCCGAGCGCGGCCCCGACATCGTCGCCGGCTGGCGCAAGGATCGGAAGGATCCGTTCATCAACCGGCGCCTGCCATCGATGATCGCCAACGCCATCATCTCGGTCTCGACCGGGGTGAAGCTGCACGACTACGGCTGCTCGCTCAAGGTGTTCCGGGCCGAGGTGGTGAAGCCGATGAAGCTCTACGGCGAGATGCATCGCTTCCTCCCGGCGATCGCCAGCGAGATGGGGGTGACGATCGAGGAGAAGGTGGTGAACCACCGGGCGCGCCGACATGGCACCTCGAAGTACGGCATCTCGCGCACCATCCGGGTGATCCTGGATCTGCTGACGGTGAAGTTCCTCATCAGCTATTCCACGCGTCCGCTGCACATCTTCGGGCTGCTCGGCTTCATCATGGGGCTGGCGGGAACGGCGGTCTGCGGCTGGCTGGCGTGGATGCGGCTGTTCGGATACGAGTCGATCGGCAACCGGCCGCTGCTGCTGTTCGGGATCCTGCTGGTGTTCACCGGCGTGCAGCTGGTGACGCTGGGACTGCTTGCCGAGATGCAGGCGCGCACGTATCACGAGTCGCAGAACAAGCCGATCTACGTCATCCGCGAGATCCGCGAGGCTGACGGAGGGGCAGGCCTGAAGGCCGCGGCACGATGAGGCGAGCCACCGCCGCGGTGTGGCTCACCGCCGGAGCCGTGGTTCTGCTGGTCGCCGGCTGCGGGGGCTCGCCGAGCGGGCCAGGATCCGCCTCCCAGCCGCCCCCCACCGCCACCCCGCCGGCGCCGCCCAATGCGCTGCCGGTGATCGAAGCGGTGACCGCCCAGGGCCGGCGCACCCAAGAGCCCGCCAGCTTCGCCGACCTTGGCGAAACCATCGACGTCAGCGCCCGGGTGCGCGACGATGAGACCGCGGTGACGGAACTCGAATACGAATGGAGCGCGAGCACGGGCACCTTCGAGGGCACCGGCGCCAAGGTCGCATGGCGCGCGCCTGACGCGCTGACGACGCCGGTGGACGTCACCCTGACGCTCAAGGTCACCGAGCGGTTCGGGTATCCGGGCGGGGCGAAGGTGTATTCCCAGAACGTCTCGGGCACGGTGGACGTGTCCGTGCACGACTCGGTAAAGGAGATCGGGGAAATCGGACGGCAGTTCCTGCTCGACTTCTCCGACTCGAACATCCGCGACATCAGCTCGATCACGCGCAACTTCATTCCGGGGTGCTACGGGACGAAGGAGGAGACCGATCAGGTCACCGAAAACCGGCGGCGCTTCAAGATTATCGAGTCGAGGGTTGGAGAGCCGAAGACCACGATCAACTTCGGCGGCGTCTGCCCCTACGATGGCAAGAAGGGGGATGCCTGCACGGCGGTGCCGGTCTACTGGAAGTCGATCGACCTCGATGCCAACAAGACGGAGGCGGTGAGGGGGACCGACTGGCTGGCGTCGTACTACGTCCCAGCGACGAAACGATGGGGCCTGTGCGACAGCTCCTTCGCCGGCCGTCCCGGGCTGTCGCCGACCCGTGGCTTGGTGCCATAAGCCATCGGTGATCGCCTGGGATCGCGGAAACCACGGAGATTACGGACGAGC
>JBDTOB010000244.1:0-4927 GCA_039933435.1 Acidobacteriota bacterium
GTTCCACGGGGTTCTACGGGGTTCGGTTCTGCAGGGTTCTACGGGGTTCGGTTCTGCGGGGTTCGGTTCTGCGGGGTTCTACGGGGTTTGGTTCTGCGGGGTTCGGTTACACGCTGCGTTCCAGTTCTTCAAAGTGGTCTGGCTGGCTACTGGCCGCTGGCATCTGGCAACTGAGCTGGCTACTGGCTACTGTCAGCTGGAAGCTGGAAGCTGGAAGCTGGCCGCCGGCTACTAGCTCCCGATGAGCATTCCCGCCAGCGCCCGCCACGCGGCGGTCGACGAAATCGCCAGGCGCACCGGGATCGACACGACGATGAGCGCGCCGCCCCAGAGGTAGGCGCGGTGAATCCGCCCTCGCGATACGCGGTCGTAGATCGCGCCCGCGACCACGAACAGGAGCGACAGGCCGAAGAAGGCCGGCGGCCCGAGCGGCAGCATGCCGGGAAGCCGTGCCAGGGCGGCGGTGACGATGCTGACGTAGGCGAGCAGCATCAGGCGCTTGTGGGCTTCTTTGTCGCGCCGCTTGATGAGGGCGGTGGTGACGAAGGTCGCAAACAGGAGCATGTCGAAGAGAGGAATGACCAGAAACGCGATGGGCGTCATCCCCGGCGGTGACGAGCCGCGGGCCGCGGTGGCGATCGCGAGGGACGTCCCCGCCACCACCATGCCGGCGGCGAGCACGGCTCCCCCGATACCGAGCCGGCGATGGACCGCCACCCGGCGGCTGGCGACGAGCGCGGTCTGGACGATGAAGAGCAGCATCCAGGCTGTGAAGAGCGCCCCGTGCAGGTGGACGAGGCGCGTGAACGGTCCGCCGCTGAGCGTCGCGCTCGGGCCACCGTGGAGGAATCGCAGGTAGTAGGTCGGCGCAAACCCGGCGAGCACGGCCAAGCCCAGCGCGACCGCCATGCCGCCGTAGAACAGGCGGTCATAGACGCCGGTGGGGCGGCTCGCGGACCGGGGTGCGGTACTGGGCGCTGCGATTGTGGCCATAGGCGCTTCGTCTCCGATTTTCAGCTGGAGAGTATCACGGACATCCGACGCCGCTTTACGCGCCACCGCGGCGCAGCCGCGAGGGATCAGGTGGCGGGAGGCTCGCCTCGGGGCGCGTTTCATGCGGCCGCAGCGGATGATGTCGTCGCTCTGCATCGTCTCGCCGAGAGGATATGATTCAGAGATGATCAATCGCACTTTTGGCCGCACCGGCTGGAACGTCTCTGAAGTCGGCTACGGCATGTGGGGCATGGCGGGGTGGACTGGCAGCGACGACGAGGAGTCGCTGAAGTCGCTCGACCATGCGGTGGCGCGCGGCTGCAACTTCTTCGACACCGCGTGGGCCTACGGCGATGGCCACAGCGAGGAGCTGCTCGGGAAGGCGCTGAAGCGCCACGCCGGCAAGCGGCTCTACGCCGCGACCAAGATCCCGCCGAAGAACCGCAAGTGGCCGGCGCGGCCCGAGTACGCGCTCGACGACGTCTATCCGCCCGACTCTATCCGCGAGTACACCGAGAAGAGCCTGACCAACCTCGGCGTCTCGACCATCGACCTGCAGCAGTTCCACGTCTGGAGCGACACCTGGGCCGACGACGATCGCTGGCAGAAGGCGGCGTCCGCGCTCAAGGAAGAGGGTCTGGTGCGGGCGATCGGCATCAGCATCAACCGCTGGCAGCCGGAGAACGTCCTGCGCGCGCTCGATACCGGAATCGTCGACGCGGTGCAGGTGGTCTACAACGTCTTCGACCAGAGCCCCGAGGACGAGCTCTTCCCCGCCTGCCGCGAGAAGGGGATTGCGGTGATCGCGCGGGTGCCGTTCGACGAGGGCAGCCTGACCGGCACGCTGACGGCGGACTCGAAATGGCCGCAGGGGGATTTCCGCAACTTCTACTTCCGGCCCGAGAACCTGACGCCGACGCTCGAGCGGGTGGAGCGGCTGAAGCCGGTGGTGCCGAACGGCATGACGCTGCCGGAGCTGGCGCTGCGGCACATCCTCCAGAGCCAGGATGTAAGTACCGTGATCCCCGGAATGCGGAAATTGCGGCACGTCGAAGAGAACATCGCTGCCAGCGACGGCAAGCGACTGCCCGAGAGTGTGATGTCCGAGCTCGAGCGTCACCGCTGGGAACGGAGCGTTGATTTCGAGTGAATCCTGGCCGAGGATACCGCTAAGTCACTGATTACAGACAACTTAGTGATTACGGTGTTCCATTCGTGGCCGGGGACTGGTATAATGCCCTTTTGTCCGAAGCCCCAAGGAGCCTGCAGTGAAGGAAGGGATTCATCCCCAGTACAACGAGATCGAGGCGCGCTGCGCGTGCGGCGCGACGTGGAAAACGCGTTCCACGAAGCCCGAACTGCACCTCGAGATCTGCAACAACTGCCATCCGTTCTTCACGGGCCGCCAGAAGCTGGTGGACACCGAAGGCCGGGTGGAGCGGTTCACCAAGCGGTTCGGCGTGCAGACGTCCGAAAGCCGCAAGGCTGCCGCGAAGACGAAGAAGGCCGAGAAGGCCACCGTCGCCGCCAAGTAGGATCCGGCCCGCCCGCGCGGCCGGCGCATTCGACCAGACGCTCAGCTCGAGAAGAGCTGGGCGTCTGTCTTTTTACCGGTCTGCCCTGAACGAGCCGGCTTCCTCCCGGCTCCACCTCCGCGCTTCTCCGTAATCTTCCGATCGATCCGCGCCAGACGGTGGCGGATGCCCTGGGCGCGGGCGCCAGCCGCCTCCTGCAGTGCGAACAGCGCCAGCTCGCGCGCGCCGTCGAGATCCCGTTCGCGGTGCTCGTGGTGAATGGCGAGCGCCTCGACCGCGAACTGGCGCAGGTCGCTCAACCGCGCCAGCCGCCGCACGCCGCGCGGCTCGGTCAGCTCGACGATCGCCCGCCAGGCGGCGGCCGCCTCGACGAACCGGCGCTCCCGCCGCCGGCGCAGGCCCACCCGGTAGAGCGCTTCTCCCCTCACCTCCGGCGTGGTCGATTCGGCGGCGCAGGCATAGCAGCCTTCGGCGCGGCCGGGCTCGCCGGCACGTTCGTAGATGCGCCCGAGCGCCAGCGCTTCGGCCGCATCGCGACAGTGCGGGTGGCCGTCGCGCGCCAGCCGCAGGCCGCGGGCCATCACCGCGGCCAGCGAAACGAGATCGAGGCGGTTGTGCTCGAGCACCGGTTCGAGCGGCCGCGGATCGCCGCTGCGCAGGAAGTTGAAGAAGCGGCCGGGAATCTCGAATCCCGGCACGTCGCCAATCCGCGTCACGCCGAACAGCGTCTGTTCGAGGGTCGAGAGCCGGCAGCCGGCCTCTTCCATCTCCCCGCCCGACCCGGGCCGCGATCGCCACAGCCGCCGCGCCGGGTGCAGCATGTCGAAATGCGGCACCTCGCCGAGCGGCATCCGCTGCCGGTGGAACATCCAGCGCGTTTCCATCACCGGCACGTCGAAGGTCTTGCCGTTGTAGGTGACGATCAGGTCCGCCCCGGCGAAGAAGTCGGCGACCGCCGCCAGCAGCGCCCGTTCCCCGGCATGGCTGGTCAGCAGGAACTGGCGCACCTGGAAGGCGCCGAGGTCGAAGTAGCCGCATCCCACCAGGAACGCCAGCGTGCCCGCGCCACCGCTGAGGCCGGTGGTCTCGAGATCGATGAAGATCGTCCGTGGGCGATCGTCCCAGTTTTCCGTGCCCGGCTCGCCGCCACCCGCCGCCCGTCCGGCGCCTGCCGCTTCCCGCTCCCCACTCCCCGTCGTCCGCAGCGACGGATCCAGGATGGCCATCGCGGCGCCGTCGGCGTGGTCGCAGTCGCCGATGCGGATCGAGCCGTGAAACCGGTCCGCCTCGTATCGCCGGTCGATGACCAGGCACGGCCCGAACGCGGTATCGGTGAGCCGCCCGCCCAGCAGCGCCCCTACCCTGGCGATGTCCATCACCCCTTCGTAGCCGCCGCTGTCGGGGACGTAGGTGAGCTCGCGCAGGTCGCGATCGGCCGGCCGGGCGGCCTCCGTGGACCCTCTGACGATCGATCGCAGGCGCGACGACAGATCCATCAGGCGGCCGCCATCTCGAGCAGCCGGTCGAGGATCCGCGAGGCCACCTGCTTCGCCTGCGGTCCGGTATTGCCTTCGGGGCCGACGCAGGACGGGCACCCCGACGCGCACGGGCAGCCGGCAATCAGCTCGCGGGTGCGCGCCAGCAGCAGGCCGTGCATCTCGAACAGCGGCCGGCTGAAGCCGATGCCGCCCGGATAATTGTCGTAGATGAAGACGTTGGGATCGGTCGCCAGCGCGTCGGGCACGCCGCCGATGCCGCCGGTGCGCGCCGTCCGCTCGAGCGTGCCGCCGTCCACCGACAGGGCAATGTCGTGGCCGTCGCACATCAGCAGCAGCTGGGCGATGTTCTTCATCGCGAACGCCAGCCCGACGACGCCGTCGCGGCGATCGTCGCCGGCAAAGGGCAGCGACGCCATCAGCGCCGCCGGGATGGTCAGCCAGTACGACGAGGTGTGCATCTGCTGCTCGGGCAGATCGAGCTCGCCCGAGCCGACGTTCTCGTTGGTGTAGAACTTGATCTTCTTGAAGCCGACCACGCGCGAAACGACATGGACCTCGCCGTGCGAGCGGATGGCGCCGGCCGCGTTCAGCTCCCGTGCCTCGCCGGTCAGCTCGCGGCTCTCCGCCAGCAACTCACGGCTTCCCGTCGTCAGCTCGCGGCTCCCCGCGAGCAGCTCCTGGCTCTCAGCGATCAGGTCTCGATCCTCATCGATCGGCTCTCGATCCGCATCGCTCAGCTCCCGGCTTTCATCGGTCAGCGGGCCTGCCGCGAAGCGCACCGTGTCGTCGTCCAGCGCCGGGAACACGGGATGTTCGGCGCGGGAAGCCGGCGGCGCGGCGCCGGACGCCGCTTCGAAGGTGTCGAGAATCGTGACCTTGGTGTAGGTGATGGCGTCGGTG
>JBDTOB010000245.1:0-4913 GCA_039933435.1 Acidobacteriota bacterium
TGCTGCAGACCGCCGACATCATCATCTACAACGCCGAGTTCGTGCCGGTGGGGGAGGATCAGGTGCCCCACCTCGAGCTCAGCCGCGAGATCGTCCGCCGCTACCACAAGTTCTACGGCGAGCTGTTCACCGAGCCGAAGCCGCTGCTGACGACGTTCCCGCGGCTGCCCGGGCTCGACAACCGCAAGATGTCCAAGAGCTACGGCAACACCATCAACCTGTCGGACGACGGCGAGACGGTGCGCAAGAAAGTCATGCAGATGTACACGGACCCGAAGCGGGTGCGCGCCGACATTCCCGGCACCGTCGAGGGTAACCCGGTGTTCATGTACCACGACGCCTTCAACCCGGACCGCGCCGAGGTCGACGACCTCAAGGACCGCTACCGCGCCGGCAAGGTCGGCGACGTCGAGGTCAAGAACAAGCTTGCCGTGGCGCTCAATACCCACCTCGATCCGATGCGCGCGCGGCGCGCCGCGATCCTGGAGAAGCCGGCGGCGCTGCGGGAGATCCTCCACGACGGATCGCGCAAGGCCCGGGTGACCGCTCAGGAGACGATGGCGCGGGTGCGCAGCGCCGCGAGACTGGACTACCGATGACGGAGCCCCAGGACTTCGAGTCGATCCTCGAGGCCTATCCCGTTCACCTCGACAACTTCGACGGGCCGCTCGATCTGCTGCTGCACCTGATCAGGCGGCACGAGCTGAGCATCTACGACATCCCGATCCTGCAGATTACCCAGCAGTACCTCGAGTACATCGAGCTGATGCAGGACCTCAACCTGGACGTCGCCGGCGAGTTCCTGGTGATGGCGGCGACGCTCATCCACATCAAGTCGCGGATGCTGCTGCCGCGCGCCGATCCCGCGCAGGAAGACCCGGACGAGGATCCCCGCGAAGCGCTGGTGCGGCGGCTGCTCGAGCACCAGAAGTTCAAGGCCGCGGCCGAGCTCCTGCACGAGCGCGAAACGCTGCGCAGCGCGCAGTGGACCCGGCCCGACGGCCCGATCGCCGAAATCGCCGGCGAGGCGCCCGAGCCCGAGATCGAAGTCGATCTGTTCAGCCTGATCTCGGCCTTCCGTTCGGTGGTCGAGCGCGCCAAGCAGCGCCCCAAGGTCTACCTCCCGGGGGAGCAGATCCCCATCGAGGATCGCATCGAACAGCTGATGGCGCGGCTCTCGGACACCGAGGCCTGCGGCTTCGACGATCTGTTCGCCGACGTCCAGACCCGCGCCGGCATCGTCGTCACCTTCCTGGCCATGCTGGAGATGATCCGGCTGAAGCTGATCCGGGTGTTCCAGTCGGGGGCGATGGGCCCGATCCGGGTCTACAGGCGCGCGCGGCCGGCGGACGCCCCGAAGCCGCTGCTCGATCCCGAGAAGCGGCACGCCGACGAAGTCGCCGCCCATGATGCCGAAGTCGCTGCCCATGATGCCGAAGTCGCCGCCCATGATGCCGAGGAGAGCGCGCGCCAGGCCGGAACCGTTGCGGACGACGCCGGCACCACGGAGCCGGAGGAATGAGGAAGACCTGTGTCTGACGCACTGAAGCCGATCGTCGAGGCGCTGATATTCGCTTCTCCCGAACCGCTGACGCCCAAGACGCTGTACAAGCTGCTCGAGGGGGAACCCAAGGAAGACGTGGACGCCGCGCTCGCCGCCCTCAAGGCGGATTACGAGCGCCCCGGCGGCCTGCAGATCGTCGAGGTGGCGGGGGGCTACCAGGTCGTGACCCGGCCGGAGCTGCACGAGTGGGTCCGCAAGCTGTTCCACGAGCGCACCTCGCAGAAGCTGTCGGTGCAGGCGCTCGAGACGCTGGCGGTGATCGCCTACAAGCAGCCGATCACCGCGCCGGAAATCGCCGACATCCGCGGCGTCAGCAGCAGCGGCGGGGTGCTCTCGACCCTGGTCGAGCGGCATCTCATCAAGACCGTCGGCCGCAAGCAGGTGGTCGGCCGGCCGTTCATGTATGCGACCACCCGCGAGTTCCTCGACCGCTTCGGCCTGAACGACATCGGCGACCTGCCGAAGGTGGAGGAGATGTCCGACGCGCTCGGCTTCGAGCTGCCGGCGGCGCTGACCGAGCCGACCGCGACGACCACGCCGCTGCCATTCGACGGCGCTCCCGGAGAGCCGGAGCCGCTGGCGGTGCCGGACATCCCTGACGAAACGGTGCACTGACGGACATGCAGGCACGACTCCAGAAGATTCTGTCCTCGGCGGGGATTGCCTCGCGGCGCGCGGCGGAGACCTACATCACCGAAGGGCGGGTCTCGGTCAACGGCAGCACGGTGACCGAGCTGGGATCGAAGGCCGACCCCGACACCGACGACATCCGCGTCGACGGGCGCCGCGTCAAGTTCGCGGCGCGCCGTCTCTACATCCTGATGTACAAGCCGCGCGGCTTCATCACCACGCGGTCGGACCCGCAGCGGCGTCCGACGGTGATCGATCTGCTGACCAAGGGGGGCGTGCGCGATTACGTCTATCCGGTGGGGCGGCTCGACTACGATTCCGAGGGGCTGATCATCCTGACCAGCGACGGCGACCTGGCCGCCAGCCTGACCCATCCCAGCCACGGCGTGCCGAGAGAGTACGAGGCGCGGGTGCGCGGCGTGCCCGATCGCCATGCGCTCGATCGCATCGCCCGCGGTGTGGTGCTCGACCGCCGCAAGACCGCCCCCGCCCAGATTGCCATCAAGAAAGTGGTGGAGGGAGACGACGGCGACCAGGCGGTGCTCTCGATCGTGATCCATGAAGGCCGCAACCGCCAGGTCCGTAACATGTGCGACGCCATCGGCCATCCGGTGATGCGGCTGCGCCGGGTGCGCATCGGCAGCATCACCGACGAGCACATCCGCCCCGGCGAGTTCCGCGAGCTCTCCGATCGCGAGGTCGCGTCGCTCAAGAAGCTCGCGGCCGCATCCGCCCAGGCGGCGCCCGCCGCCGCCGTGAAGCCGGCGTCCGCCGCCGCCGCGAAGCCGGCGCCTCGCCGGCGGCCGAAGGCCTAGTCTCCGCCGGCTTTACGGGCATAATGTGGCCGTGAGTGATTCGACACCCGTGCGACGCCTGATCGTCGCCATCGACGGTCCCTCCGGCGCCGGCAAGGGCACCATCGCCCGCGCCGTCGCCACGCGCCTCCACTACCGCCACATCGACACCGGCGCCATGTACCGCGCGCTGGCGTGGAAAGCCGACCGCCAGGGGGCCGACCTGTCCGACGACCCGACGGTGTCGAAACTGGCGGAGGAGACCGAGCTCGACGTCGGTGAGGGGCGGGTGCGGGTCGACGGCCACGACGTCGCCGCGGCGATCCGGACGCCGGCGATCGACTCGGCAGCCGCCGCGGTGGCGCGGCTCCCCGGGGTGCGCGCGGCGCTGATCGCGCGTCAGCGCGAGATGGGGGCCGGCGGGGGCGTGGTGATGGAAGGCCGGGACATCGGGACCGTGGTGTTTCCGTCGGCCGAGGTCAAGATTTTCCTGGACGCGTCGCCCGAGGAACGCGCCCGGCGCCGCGCCAGCGACCCGGCGCATTCCGCCGGGTCGTCTGAGATACGAGACGTGGCGATCGCGCTCGCGGAGCGCGATCGCAGCGATCGGACACGCGCGGCCTCCCCCCTCACCCAGGCGCCCGATGCCGTCGTCGTCGACACCACCGGGCTGTCGATAGACGAGGCGGTGGCGCGGGTGCTGGAGGTCGTCTACTCCCGATCCTTGTAGTCGTCGGACGAGGCCGGGTCGAGCTCCCAGCGGTTCTTGTCGCGGCTGGCGATCTTGTCCGCCCCTTTCAGCTCCTCGTTGTCCTCGTATTGCACCCCGAGCGCCTTGCCGATGTCGTCCACCCGGTCCTGATCGGGGGTCATGTTGTCGCCGCCGGGGGCCTCGTCGCCGGTCGCGTAGGCGCCTGCCCAATCCGCATCGACATCCCCGCCCGTGATCTCCGGACTGACCTCGGGATGGTCGCGCCTGGCTTCGCGCATCTCGGCGCGGCCGGTGCGCGCGGCCGAGGCATGGCGATCGAGATCGAGGCTGGAGGGAATGCCGCCCATCGACTCCTCGACGTCGCGGAGATGGCGGCGGGCGCGGTCGAGCGCGGGTGCCTGGCGAGTGGTCCCCGCGCCGGCGGGGGTATCGGTGGAGCGCTTGGTGGGAAACGGGTTGGTGCGGCCTGTGACGCTGCGGCCGGTCTTCGGCGTCTGCGCCAGGGTCCGCTCCCGCCCGCTGCCGCCACGCCGCGGCGCCGCCTTTTTCGCACCGCCTCGCCTGGCCGGGGCCTTCCGGGCCGTGCGGCGTGCTTTAGGGGCCGCTTTCCGGCTGGCCGCGGTCTTCTTCCTGGTGGCCGTGGCCTTCTTCCGGCTGGCGGCGGGCTTCCTGCGGCTCCCGGCGGCGGCCCTCTTCCGGCTCGCGACGGCCTTCTTGCGGCCGGGGGCGGCCTTTTTGCGCCCCGCCGAGGTCTTTTTCCGGCTCCCAGTGCTTCCTTTTTTCCGCGCCGCCGCGCTCTTCCGGGCAGCGCCGGCAGTCTTGCGTGATGCCGCTTTCTTGGCCATGGTACCTGACCCCCGTCTGGTGTTGCGTGTGAAGCCGGGAGGGCACGAGCGGCCCCGTCGGCGGGTTTGACTGCCGGGCTCTAAGTGATGTATCCTCTTCTGCTTATCGCAATCAAAGCGAAGCTATCCTACAGCCCGCCGGAGCTGAGATCCAGGCAAGTACGACCGAGGAGGACTCTGTTTAGCATGGCAACTGAAAATTCGACGCTCAACAATCCCAAAGGAGGTGGCACCGGGACCGCTGATCTGAAGACATCGGGATTCTCCCAGATGGACGAAGTCGACCCCCAGGAATACGCCCGTCTCCTCGACCTTTACGATACCAGCTTCCGCAACATCGCGGAAGGCGAGGTCGTCAAGGGCACCGT
>JBDTOB010000246.1:0-4900 GCA_039933435.1 Acidobacteriota bacterium
AGATCGGGATCGAGGATCTCTGGGTCAAGCAGTGCGGCAACTCGCACACCGGCTCCTTCAAGGACCTCGGCATGACCGTCCTGGTCTCGGTGGTCCGCCAGATGGTCGCCGACGGTGCCGGGGTGCGCGCCGTCGCGTGCGCGTCCACCGGTGACACCTCCGCTGCCCTCGCCGCCTACGCGGCCGCGGCCGGCATCCCGGCGATCGTCATCCTGCCGCGCGGGCGGGTCACCGCCGCCCAGCTGGTGCAGCCGCTCGCCAACGGCGCGCGGGTGCTCTATCTCGACACCGACTTCGACGGCTGCATGACCATCGTCCGCCGCCTCGCCGAGGAGGAGGGGGTTTACCTCGCCAACTCGATGAACAGCCTGCGCCTCGAAGGGCAGAAGACGCTGTCGATGGAAATCGCGCAGCAGTTCGACTGGGAAGTGCCCGACGTGGTGATCGTGCCCGGCGGCAATCTCGGCAACGTCAGCGCCATCGGCGCCGGCTTCGATCTGATGTTCGAGCTCGGCGTCATTACTCGCCGCCCGCGGATCGTGGTGGCGCAGGCCGCGGCCGCCAATCCGCTCTATACCGCCTTCCGCAACGACTGGCGGTTCGAGCCGATGACCGCGAAGCCGACGATTGCCTCCGCGATCCAGATTGGCAACCCGGTCTCGATCCACAAAGCCATCGCCACGCTGCAGCGCTTCAACGGCATCGTCGAACAGGCGACCGAGAGCGAGCTCGCCGATGCCGCGGCGCGCGCCGACCGTACCGGCATGTTCAACTGCCCGCACACCGGGGTCGCGCTGGCCGCCCTGGAGAAGCTCGCCGCCCGCGGCGACATCGCCCCGACCGATCGCACCATCGTGATCTCGACCGCCAATGGTTTGAAGTTCACCGAGTTCAAGGTCGCGTATCACACCGGCGCCCTCGACGGCGTCGTCGCCCGGCACGCCAATCCGCCGGTGGAGCTGCCCAACGACTACGATGCCGTGCGCCGGACGGTGGACAGCCTGGTGTCGGCGATCCCCCCGGTGCCGGTGCGGCGCCGGAGCCACCCATGACGCCGCGCCGCGCTGGCGCATCGGCCGCCGGCCTCGAGGTCTGGAAGTTCGGCGGCGCCTCGCTCGCCGACGCCCCCGCCATCCAGCGCGCCGCGGCGCTGATTGCCGCCCACCCCGGCCCCCTGGTGGTCGTTGCCTCGGCACTGAGCGGAATTACCGACCTGCTGCTGAGCGGGGCGGCGCTGGCCCGCGCCGGGCAGGCGGCCGCAGCGGCGCGGGTCGCGGCGCTGTTCCTGCGGCGCCATCGCGAGGTGGCGAAAGCGCTGCTCCCTGAAGGCCCGATGCGGCGCGCGCTGCTCGGACGGATCGATGCCGCGGCGCGCGAGTATCGCGACCTCTGCGGCGCCGTGGCGGCGCTCGGTCATGTCGCGCCCCGGGCCAGCGACATGCTGGTGTCGCGCGGCGAGCGCATCTCGGCCGCGATCCTCGCCGCCGCGGTGACCCGCGCCCGCCGCGCCGCCGTCTACGCGGAGGCGGCCGACTTCGTCGTCACCGACGGCCATCACGGCGGCGCCGCGCCCGACTTCGCCGAGACCGCGCGGCGCGCCCGCCGCGTCCTCCGTCCGCTGCTCGCCGCCGGCAGCGTCCCGGTCGTCCCGGGCTTCATCGGCGCTGCCGCCGACGGCAGCGTCGTCACGCTCGGACGCGGCGGTTCGGACCTGACCGCGACCATGCTGGCGCCGGCGCTGGGGTCGCGCCGGGTGGTGCTGTGGAAGGACGTGCCCGGCATCCTCACCGCCGACCCGCGGCTGGTGCCGGACGCGCGCCTGATCCCGCATCTGCACCACCGCGAGGCGGCCGAGGTCGCGCACTACGGCGCCAAGGTGCTGCATCCGCGGGCGCTGATTCCACTGGCGGGGACGCGGATCGTGCTGCAGGTCCGCTCGTTCGTGGACGTGCGGGCGCCGGGCACGGAAGTCTCGGCGCGGCGCTCGAGTACGGCCTATCCGGTCAAGGCGCTGGCGATCGTGCAGGGCCAGGCGATCGTGACGGTGGCCGGCAAAGGGATGATCGGCGTGCACGGCATCGCCGCGCGCACCTTCGCCGCGATCGAGGGGGAGCGGCTGTCGGTGTCGACGATTTTCCAGGCCTCGTCCGAGAGCTCGATCGGCTTCACCCTGCCGGAGGCGGAATCGGATCGGGCGGTGGCCAGCCTGCGACAGGCGTTCCGCACCGAGATTGCCACCGGGCTGATCGACAACGTCACCGCCCGCACCGGCATGGCGGTGGTGGCGGTGGTCGGCGACGGCATGGCGGGATCGCCGGGGGTCGCGGCGCGGGTCTTCACCGCGCTCGCCTCGCGCGGCATCAACGTGGTGGCGATCGCGCAGGGCTCCTCGGAGCGCAACATCTCGTTTGCGGTGCCGGGAGCGGATGCCGCTGAGGCCGCGCGCAGCGTCCACGGCGCCTTCCAGCTCGCCAAGATCGGCGGCGGCCGATCGCAGGCGGCGCCGCGAACAGATGTCGTGCTGCTGGGGTTCGGACGGGTCGGACGCGCGCTGGCCGACCAGATCGCCGCCGCCAATGGCGGCCCGGCGGTTCGCGTCGTCGGGCTGCTCGACCGCTCGGGCTACGTCTTCGATGCGCGCGGCCTGTCGCGGCGCCGGCTGCTGGCGCTGACCCGGCAGAAGGACGCCGGCGCCCTGCTCGCCTCGCTCGGCGGCGAGCCGGCCGCGGCGGCCGACGCCCTGACCCTGATGTCCGCGCACGCCGTCTCTCGTCCGGTGATCGTCGACGTCACCAGCGACGACACCAACGACCTGCTGCGAGCGGCGCTCGGCCACGGCTTCGACGTCGTCCTCGCCAACAAGAAGCCGCTGGCCGGATCGTGGCAGAGCTATGCGGCGCTGCAGGAGGCGACCCGGGCCGGCGGGCGGCGGCTCCGCTACGAAGCCACGGTCGGCGCCGGGCTGCCGATCATCGACACCTTCGACAAGCTGGTCGAGACCGGCGACCGGGTGATGCGCATCGAAGGGTGCGTCAGCGGGACGCTGACGTATGTGGTCTCGGCGGTGTCGGCCGGGACGCCGTTCTCGATTGCCGTCCGCGAGGCAGTCGAGCGCGGCTATGCCGAGCCTGATCCGCGCGACGACCTGTCGGGGCAGGACGCCGGGCGCAAGGCGCTGATTCTGGCGCGGCTGCTCGGCTACCGCGGCGCCGCACCGCGCCCCGACGATCTCGTGCCGCGCTCGCTGCGCAAGCTCTCGATCCCGCAGTTCATGAAGCAGGTGGCCTCGCTCGATGCCGAATGGGCGGAACGGACGCGCCGGGAGGCGGCACGCGGCCATGTCCTCCGCTACGTCGTCACCGCCACGCCGCGCGGCGTCACCGCAAAGCTGGCCGCGGTTCCGGTCAACAGTCCGATCGGCGCCCTCCAGGGCACCCGCAACCTCGTCGCCTTCACCACCCGCCGCTACCGGACTGAACCGCTGGTCGTCAGCGGTCCCGGCGCCGGCGCCGAAGTGACGGCGGCCGGGATTCTCAACGACGTGTATTCCCTCGTCACGCGCTGAAGAGGTCCCGATGCGAGCCGACCCGAGCCCGTCCCTCCGCACCCGCAGCGTCAGCGCCGAGACGATGTTGCGGCTGATCCTGACCAGCCGGGTCTACGACGTCGCCCACGACACGCCGCTCGAGCCGGCGCCGCGGCTGTCGAAGCGGCTGCAGAACACCGTCCTCCTCAAGCGCGAAGACCTCCAGCCGGTCTTCAGCTTCAAGATCCGCGGCGCCTACAACCACATCGCCCAGCTCACCGAGTCGGAGCGTGGCGCCGGCGTCATCGCGGCGAGCGCCGGCAACCATGCGCAGGGCGTGGCGTTCTCAGCCCGCCACCTCGGCATCCGCGCGCTGATCGTGATGCCGCAGACGACGCCGGAGATCAAGGTGGACGCGGTGCGCGAGATGGGCGCCGAGGTGGTGTTGAGCGGCGACACCTATGCCGATGCCAAGGCGCACTGCGACGAGCTGGCCGCTTCGACCGGGCTGGCGTTCGTGCATCCCTTCGACGATCCGCTGGTGATTGCCGGCCAGGGCACCATCGGCAACGAGATCCTGCGCCACCGCCTCGGCGACGTCTCCGCGATCTTCGTGCCGGTCGGCGGCGGCGGGCTGATCGCCGGCATTGCCAGCTACGTCAAGGCGGTGCGGCCGTCGATCCGGGTCATCGGCGTCGAGCCGTTCGAAGCCGACGCGATGTACCGCTCCCTCGAGGCCGGACGCCGGGTGGTGCTCGACGGCGTCGGCATCTTCGCCGATGGCGTCGCCGTCCGCGAAGTCGGCGAGCTCACCTTTCCCATCGTCCAGGCCGGCGTCGACGAGATCGTCCGCGTCTCCAACGATGAAATCTGCGGCGCGATCAAGGACGTGTTCGACGATACCCGGTCGATCCTCGAGCCCGCGGGCGCGCTGGCGGTCGCCGGGCTGCGGACCTGGGTGACGCGCACCGGCACGACCGGGGCGCGGGTGGCGGCCATTCTCAGCGGCGCCAACATGAACTTCGACCGGCTGCGCTTCGTCGCCGAGCGGGCCGAGCTCGGCGAGGCGCGGGAGGCGCTATTCGGCGTCACCATCCCGGAACGGCCGGGGGCGTTCCGCGAGTTCTGCTCGGCGATCGGCCGCCGCGTCGTCACCGAGTTCAACTACCGCCTCAGCGGCCGGCAGCAGGCGCACATCTTCGTCGGCATCGCCACCCGCTCGCGCGCCGACGCCTCGGAGCTGGCGGCCGCGTTCCGCGCCGGCGGCTACGAGACCGCCATCCTGACCGACGACGAGACCGCGAAGCTGCACGTGCGCCACATGGTCGGCGGCCGCAGCGCCGACGTCGTCAACGAGCAGATCTGCCGGTTCGA
>JBDTOB010000247.1:0-4892 GCA_039933435.1 Acidobacteriota bacterium
GCCCCCAGGTCACGAGATACAGATTGATGAGCGGCCACCAGCGGCGGTGGGCGACGGCATAGAGGGCGTGCTCGGTCTCTTCCGGCGTCCGGGTGGAGACCCAGCCGAGGCGGTTGGCGATACGGTGCACGTGGGTGTCGACACAAATGTTCTCGGCGCTCCGGTGCGCGACGATCAGCACGAGGTTGGCGGTCTTCCGGCCCACCCCCGGCAGCGTCAGCAGGTCCTCGAGGGTCACCGGCACCGTGCCCCGCCAGCGGCCGACGATCTGCTCGCAGGTCGAGAGCACGTGCACCGCCTTGTGGCGATAGAAGCTGACCGGATAAATCAGCGCCTCGATCTCGGCGGCGGTCAGCTTCAGCATCGCGCGCGGCGTGCGCGCGGTGCGGAACAGCCGCGTCGAGGCGGCGTGGGTCACCGCATCCCGCGTCTGCGCCGACAGCATCGTCGCGATCAGCACCTGGAAGGGATCCTGCTGCTGATCGGCGGCGATCTTCTCGATTGCCGGTTCCTCGAGGCCGTCGATGGCGCGCGCCAGCCGCCGCATCACCGCCCGGATGCGGCCGGGCGGCACCTGCGGCGACGGAGCCCTGGTCATACCGGCGTCAGTGGAGGCTGGCCGTCGAGCACCGCCAGGACGTTGCTGACCGCGAGATCGGCCATCGCGGTGCGGGTCTCGCGGGTGGCGCTGCCGAGGTGCGGCACCAGCACCACGTTCTCGAGCGGCAGCAGGCCGGGATGCACCGCCGGCTCCTTCTCGAAGACGTCGAGCGCGGCGGCGGCGATGATCCGCTCGGTCAGCGCCCACACCAGCGCCTCCTCGTCGACGATGGTGCCGCGGGCGGTGTTCACCAGGATGGCGCTGCGCTTCATCCGCGCCAGCGCGCGGCGGTCGATCAGGTGCCTGGTCGAGGCATTGCCGGGCGTGTGAATGGAGATGACATCGGAGCTGACCAGCAGCTCGTCGAGCGACATGTCGTGCTTGGCGAAGACCGCGGTCATGCCGAAGGCCGCGGCTTTGGCCGCCACCGCCTGGCCGATGCGGCCGCGGCCGATGATCCCGAGCTGCTTGCCGTGGAGCTCGGTGCCGAGCATGAAATCGAGGGCCCAGCCTTTCCATTCGCCGCGCCGGATCAGCCGCTCGCCTTCGCCGATGCGCCGCGCCGCGGCAAGAATCAGGCTCCAGGTCAGCTCGGCGGTCGCCCCGGTGAGGACGTCGGGGGTGTTGGTGACCACGACGCCGCGGGCCTTCACCGACGGCACGTCGATGTTGTCGTAGCCGACGGCGATGTTGGCGACGATGGCGAGATCGGGTGCGGCCGCGATCACCGGGCCGTCGATGCGGTCGGTCAGCAGACAGATGAGCGCCTGTTTGCCGGCGAGGCGGCGCTTCAGTTCATCGGGCGGGATCGGGCCCGGGCCGTCGAACAGGTCGAGATCGCACCCGGCCTGCAGCCGCGCCAGCGGCGCGGAGGGGATCCGCCGGGTCAGGAGAACAGATCGCACCGGTCTCAGTGCCCGTGCGACTGGCAGTAGCCGCAGTGATTGCACATCACCGACGGCTCGATCACGCAGGGGCCGTCGGACTCCGGCAGGGTGTAGCGGCCGTGGCTCATATGGGTCGAGAGGCGCACCGGCGCCGGAGCGGGCGTGCCGGTCGGCGGCATGCCGGCGCGCCGCGCCAGCACCTCGCGCACGATCTCCCGTACCGCATCTTCGTTCATGCGTCGTCCCTGTAGTCGAGGCTGTCGATGATGCCGATGATCGCGGCGTCAACGGCGGCGGCCGTCCGCCCCAGCGCCGCGCCGGCGGCCTTGCCTTCAATCACCACCAGCACCCGCTCGCCGACCCCGGCCCCGACCGAGTCGATGGCCATCAGCTGTCCGCCGCGCAGCTCGCCTGCCGGCGTTTCGGGCTGGACCAGCAGCAGCTTGGCCCCATCGAGCTTGTGATTCTTGTGCGACGAGACCACGGTGCCGATCACCCGGCAGATCTGCATCGCTCAGGCCTTCGGCCGCGCCGGCGGCTTCAGCTCCGGCCGGCGCCCTTCGCCACTCTCGGACCGCGGGTTGCCGCCGCGCGGCGCGTCCGCGCCGGCCTCCACCTGCTCCACATCACCGACATGGACGTAATCGACTATCCCGATCACCGCCGCGTCGGTCGGTGGCTCGCCGGGATAAAAGGGATAGGCGGCCTCGCGCCCGCGCACGAAAAACACCCGCTCGCCCACCCCGGCGCCGACCGAGTCGGTGGCCACCAGCGTTCGCCCGGCCGGCTCTCCGGACGCGGCAATCGGCTGCAGCACGAGCAGCGGCACGCCGTCGAGGTTGGCATCCTTGACGCTCGACACGATCTCGCCGATCACCCGCGCCAGCTGCACTAGTCCTTCACCTGAATGGTGTCGATGATGCCGACGATGGCGGCGTCGACGGGGCAGTCCTTCATCCCGGAGGCCATCCGCGCCGAGCTGCCGCTGACGATCAGGACGGTCTCGCCGAAGCCGGCATCGACGGTATCGACCGCGACCAGGTAGTTCCCTTCCGGCTTGCCGTGCGGGTCCATCGGCCGCGCGATGAGCAGCTTGCTGCTCACCAGACGCTCATCCTTGCGGGTCGCCACCACGGTGCCGACCACTTTGGCGACGATCATTTCGCGGCGGTCGCCGCCTTGCCGATCGGGAGCGCGTCCTCGAGATTCGAATGCGGCCTTGGGATGACGTGGACCGACACCAGCTCGCCGACGCGCCGCGCCGCGGCGGCGCCGGCATCGGTTGCCGCCTTGACCGCCGCGACGTCGCCGCGGACGATCGCGGTGACGTAACCGGCGCCAATCTTCTCCCAGCCGACGAGGGTGACCTTCGCGGCCTTGACCATCGCGTCGGCCGCCTCGATCATCGCGACAAGACCTTTGGTCTCGACCATGCCGAGCGCCTCACCCATGCTGCTGCTCCTTCAGGAAATCTATGTGAGATGCCTGACCGCATCCTCGATCAACGCCGTCAGCTCGCGGTATGTTAGCCGAATTTCCTCGTCGGCACCTATCGGCGCGACCCGCCCGGGTACCAGCCGCTCGCCGCCGGTGCCGGGCGGGGCGAAGACCACCTGGCAGTCCGCGGTCTCCATCCCGGCTCCGGCCACCGGGTCGGCGCAGATCGGCGCCGGCGAGGCAATCCCGTAGCGGCCGCGGAGGCCCTGGAGCCGCACCACTTCATCCTTCGACAGCAGCCGCTCGCCGCCCAGCATCCGCGCCACGAAGCTGATGTTGGCGAAGTGCTCGATCGTCTCCATCTTGTAATAGGCGGCGAACAGATCCGAGCCCAGAGTCAGCGCCCCGTGGTTGGCGAGCAGCATGCCGTCGTGCGCCTTCACGTACTTGCGCACCGCCGCCGGCAGTTCCGCGGTCGATGGCGTCGCGTACTCCGCAATCGGGATACTGCCGAGCGTCGTTACCACCTCGGCGAGCACCGCGCGGTCGAGCGGGATGCCGGCGACCGCGAAGGCGGTGGCGACCGGGGGATGGGCGTGGACGACCGCCTGGATCTCGGGGCGCTGGCGGTAGACCTCGAGATGCATCTGGATCTCGGAGGACGGGCTGCGCTCGCCCTCGAGCTTCTTGCCGTCGAGGTCGGTGATGCACATCATCCGGACGTCCATGAAGCCCTTGCAGACGCCGGTCGGGGTCATCAGCAGGCGGCGATCGTCGAGGCGGACGCTGATGTTGCCGTCGTTGGAGGCGGTATAGCCGCGCGCGTAGAGACGGCGGCCCACTTCGACGATGTCGGCGCGGAGCTGGTCTTCGGACGGCATGATGCTGAGGCGAGTCTAGTGCCCCTGCTGCCACTCGCGGCGGCACTTCTCCGAACAGAAATACCGGGTGCTGCTGCCGGCGCCGATCGCCAGCGCCTGCCCGGGGACGACGAAGATGCCGCAGACCGGGTCGCGGACCAGGCCGACGCTTTTCTGCGGCGCGCCGTCGCGCCGGTAGCCGGCCCCGTCGAGCAGGCCGTGCATCAGCCGCGATACCGCGCGGATGATGAAGAACAGCAGAATCGCCCAGAGAATCGCCCGGCCCATGCGCGTCTACTGCGGCTGTGCCGCCGGCTTCGGCGCGGCACCGACCTGGCCGGCGTGCGCGGCGCGGAGGCCGTCGAGGCCGCGTTTGGCGACCGCGGCTTCCTCGCTGGCCGGGGCGACATCGATGACCCGCTGCCAGGCCTTCTCGGCGCCGTCGAGATCCTGCTTGCCAAAGGCACGGACGATGCCGATGTTGAGGAGCGTCTTCGAGTGGGCCGGATCGATCGCCAGCGAGCGGTCGAACTGGGCCAGCGCCCGGTCCGGCTGGTTGGCGTAGTAGTAGGCGATGCCGAGATCGGTGCTGGCGTTGACGTTGCGGGGATCGACCTTGAGCGCCGCTTCGTACCAGCTCCGCGCCTCGTCATAGCGCTCGGCGTCGAAGTAGAGATTGCCGAGCTGGACGCGGGTCTCCGCGTCCCCGGGATTGCGCTCGGCGGTCGTCTTCAGCGCCGCGGCGCGGGATTCGTCGAACGCCGGCGGCGCCTGCGCCGTGCCGGCGGATGCCTGGGTGGGGGCCGCGGCCGCCGGGGGCACGGCCCGGGCCGGCTGCTGACTGCCGATCATCCAGCCGACCAGGACGCCGAAGAAGATGCCGGCGACGCCGAAGACCACGGATTCTTTACGCATGGAGTGGAAGTGAGCGCCCGGCGCCCGATCCCCGCGATCATAGCAACTCCCTCCCGGGGCGTCCAATTGCGAAGAGGTTCCGGGTTCCGGGTTCCGGGTTCGGGGTTCGGGGTTCCGGGTTCGGGGTTCGGGGTTCGGGGTTCCGGGTTCGGGGTTCACGGCGAGGCGTGCAGTGTTGCGGATCGGTCGTGT
>JBDTOB010000248.1:0-4861 GCA_039933435.1 Acidobacteriota bacterium
CTAGCGGCTGCGCCGCGGCTCGGAAGTGCCGGCGAGCGAGCGGTAGTCCACCAGCGCGCGGCGCGCCACCTCGGGATGGCCGGTGCGTTCGGCCGCGGTCGCCAGGTAATAGAAGGCCATCGGATCGACCGGCAGCTTGGCCGCCGCCTGCTGCAGCACCCGCTCGGCCCGCACCGGCTCCTTCGAGAGCAGCAGCGCCTGGCCGAGCAGGGTGAGGGTTTCGCTGCTGTCGTCGGCGTGCGCGGCGGCCTGCAGCGCGTCGATGGCCTTGAGCAGATCGAGGCGGTCCGGCGTCTGCGTCTTCTCCAGCCAGATCCGTCCGAGCGCGGCGTAGGTGGAGGCGTGATCGGGGTAGCGCTCGGCGGCGCGCGCCAGGATCGAGACGGCACGATCGAACTGTCCGGCACGCGCGCACGCCAGCCCGAGGGCGACCTGACGCGGCGCCCTGGGATCGAGCTCGGCGAGCGCCTCGAGCTGGCCGAGCGCCTCCTCGCGCCGCCCGATTCTGGTGAAGAGATCGGCCAGCTCCTCGCGCGCCGGCAGCATCGACGGGCCAATCCGCACCGCTGTCTCCAGCGCCCGCAGCGCCTGGCGCGGCCGCTGCGCGTCGCGGTAACACAGCCCCAGCAGGTAGAACCCGGCGCCGAAGCGATCGTCAATCGCCACGGCCTGCTCCAGCGCCCGGATCGCCGCCGGCGTCCGGCCGGCGCTGTACTGCGCCAGTCCCAGCTTGTAGAGCATGCGCGGGGAGCGGTCGTCGAGCGCGATGTAGGCCTGGTACCGCTCCGCGGCGCGATCGTAGCGCCGCAGGGCATAGCTGATGTCGCCGATCAACTCCAGCGGACGGGTCGCCAGCGGATCGAGCTCGGCGGCGTGGCGCAGGTCGCGCATCGCGGCATCGGCCGCCGGGTCGAGCTCGCCGGTCTGCAGCGGATCGCGGGCGGATGCGTCCAGGGTGTGGCGGCGGCTGTAGGCTTCGCCGCGCTTGAGATACCCCAGCATGGCGTCGGGCCGGAGGGCAATGGCGCCGCTGAAGGCCTCGACCGCCGCAAAGGTGTCGTCGCGCGCCAGCGCCCCCTCGCCGTGGTCGATGAACTGCCGGTACTCCCGCTCGCGGCGGGAGGCAGTCCACCCCCAGGCCCCGCCGACGCAGAGCGCCACGATCACCGTCACCACCAGGGCTCGCTTCACCGCCGCCATGCTACCGCGATCCGGGGCCTCCTGGGCCCCCGGGAACTTCCGGCCGGGAACGGGTTCTAAGGTGTATAGCGGGGAGGGAACACGGAGCCCCGGGGGGTGCTACCATGGCGGAAGGACTGACTGTGAAGCCCGTTCCCTCCATCACCTGGACGGACGTCGGCGGCCGCGAGGCCGCTCTCATCCGGCGGTGTGCCGCCCGCGACGAAGATGCCTGCGCGGAGCTCGTCACCGAGCACCAGCGAATGGTCTACCAGCTCTCTCTCAATCTCCTCGGCGATCACAACGAAGCGCTTGACCTCTCCCAGGAGGTGTTCTTCCGCGTCTTCCGGACGCTCCCCGGCTTCCGCGGCCAGTCCACCCTCAGGACCTGGATCTACCGCATCGTCGTCAACCAGGCGAGGAACCGGCAGCGGTTCTGGCGCCGGCGGCATCGCGCCCAGCAGGTCTCGCTCGACGAGCACATCCGCACGCACGGCGAGCTGCCGGCGCCGCGCAACAGCGGCGCCCCGGACGTGATGCTCGGACAGACGCTCGCCGCCGAGCGGATTCGCGGGGCGCTGGATCGCCTGCCCTTCGACCAGAAGACGGCATTGGTGCTGCGCGAGATCGACGGCCTGAGCTATGAGGAAATCGGTTTCTCGCTGGGGATCGCGGTCGGCACGGTGAAATCCCGCCTTGCCCGCGCCCGCGAAGGCCTGCGCGCCCAGTTGAGGGACGTATGACGACATGGACGTGCGCGGCGGTGCGGGAGCGGCTGCAGAACTTTTACGACGGGGAGCTGGCTGTTCCCGAGCAGATTGCGGTCGAGGGGCACGTGCGCCGCTGCGAGCCGTGCGCGGGCTCGCTGGACGAGCTGCGGGCGCTCGGCGCGGCGCTGCGTCTCGCGGCGGCGCCGGCCCCGTCCGACGACTGGCGGGGGGTGCGCTCGGGAGTGATCAGCCGCATCCGCGCCGAGGCCCACGAGTCGGTCGTGGCGCGGGCGCGCCGCGCCTTCGACGACATGCACCTGGTGTGGATCGCGCTGGCCTCGACCGCCGGCACCTGCATCTGCGCCGCCGCGGTACTCTCGATGCTCCACTTCGCCTCGTCCGAGCGCGGCGATTCGCTGGCCGGGATGATTACCGTGATGGGCGCCCCCTCGGGATCGAACCTCAATCCCGCCCGCCTGGGCGGGCGCATCCAGGCGCCGAGCGTGCCGGAGTACGGCGTCGTCTACGCGACGCTGGAACGCTCGATTCACGACGACGACCGGGTGCTGCCGCTCTCCGCGGTGGTCACGCGCGAAGGGCGCGTCGCCAGCCTGGAACTGCTCTCGAACGATCCCGGGCTGCAGGAAGTGACCGACCTGGTGGATGCGCTGTCGCGCGGCCGGCTCGAGCCGGCGCAGTCCGACGGCGGGCCGATCGCGGTGAACCTGGTCTGGCTGGTGGCCCACACCACGGTCCGGGGCAAGTCGAGCTCCTAGAAACTAGCGGCCGATTTCGGCGACGCCGGTGGCGACGTTGTTCATCGCATCGGTGGCGCGAATGATCACGCTCCGCGCCGCTTCCGTGTCGTCCAGCTTGATTTCAAATTCCTCGCGCCTCGAGTCGGCGATGCCGTCCTTCGGATAGGCGAGCCGCCAGCGGCTGGCATCGAGCGAATACTCGACCCGCTGGATGGGGGACTGCTCGTCGCGCACCGCGAAGGACAGCGTCGTCCGCGCGCCGGCGCGCGCCGCCGGCTGCAGCTCGATGCGCGGCGCGGTGTTGTCGATGTCGAAGCTGACGCTCTCGAGCTCGCCGACCAGCGCGGCGCCAGGGGAATTCGACAGCGCGTCGGACGCCGCCACCTTCACGAAATAGGTGCCGTCGGGGACCGAGGTCGTGTCCCAGACGTAAATCGGATCCGACAGGCCCTTGTGGAGCAGCTTCCAGGTCGTCTCCCCCTCACGCCGGTAGAGGACGTCGTACTGGAGCCGATCGTCGTTCTCGTCGTCTGCCTTCCAGACAAACGTCTGCAGCCCTTTCTGGTAGATCCGCCGCCCGAGCGCCGGCGCCGGGCCCGCCTGGCCCGGGGTCGCGTTGGCCGCCGCCTGCGAGGCAAAGCGCGCGTCCGCCGCGGCATCGTCGAACCCGGCAAGCTCGGTTTCGCCGGTCGAGAAGGGGCGCTGGAAGACCACGCCCGGGGGGTGCACGGTGATGGTGGACACCTCGGGCCGCAGGTTCCGCGGCAGGTAGGCGGTCGTGACCGAGGTCAGGACGGGACCGGTGCCGCTGGCCGAGGCGAGGACCGCCCGCCACTGGAGATAGCGCGCCGATGGACTGACGATCTGCTCGCCGCCGGCGGTGGTGTAGCCAGGGGACCACACGCTCCAGGTCTCGTCCGGTGTGGCGGTGTTGCCGGTGCGGGTGAAGAGAGTCACGCCGGTGGGGCTGCCCGACGCCCGCCAGCGAATCACCCCCCAGCTCGCGACCGTACCGGCATCGCGCACGTCCGACTCGAACGTCCCCCGCCGCGCCGCCGCCGGCGTCAGCGCGAAGAGCTTGCCGGGATTGCTCGCCGCACCGATGATCCGTCCGTCGGGCTCGCGCAGCAGCGAGGTCACCTGACGGGCGGACGCCCGCGCCAGCAGCGTCGCGCGCGCCGGCTCGCCGCTGACGCGGAAGATCTTCCCCTCCGTCCCGGTCCCGACCAGCAGGCTCCCGGACGGCTCGATGACGATGTCGTAGGGAGAGTCGTCGCCGGAGTCCCACATCACATCCCACATGCCGTCGGGCTTGATGCGGTAGATCGCGCCGCGGCCGGTCTTGCGCGCCGGGCGGCTCGAGGCGAGCGCCGGGGTGGCGCTGCCCGCGGAATTGTCCACCGCGGTGATCGCGGTGATCTCGGTCGAGACCGAGGCGACCGGCTGACGCGTGGACTCGGGCGCCGGCAGCGGGTCGGTCGCCCGGCTGTCGCCTCCCTGCGTGCCGTTGACCGCCACCGCATAGATCGTCCCGTCGTCTGCGAGCCGGACGGCGTGGATCTCCCGGAACGGCGAATCGAGCAGCACGAAGGCCTTGCCGGCGGAATCGATGCGGAACACCCGTCCGGGGGACTCGGTGCCGGCAATCAGGTCGCCGCTCCTGGTGAAGGCGAGCGAGACGACGTTGCCGGCGTTGGTGCGGTAGAAGGGAGCGCCGGTGCCGTCGGGGGCGATCTTGTAGATGATGCCCTTGTCGCCGGTGGCGGCGAAGACGTTGCCCGAGCCGTCCACCGCCAGCGCCCAGATGTACTTGTCACCCGGGTCGAAGAAGACGCGCGAGGTGCCGTCGGCGCTGACGTGGTAGATCCGCCCGTCGGGCGAGGTGCCGACGTAGAGGCCCCCCTTGGGGGCGGCGGCGAGCGCGTGGACCTCGAGCTCCGGCGCGTCGAAGAAGGTCGAGAGCTTGCCGTCGCGGCCGACCCGCAGCACCAGTCCTTCGTTGCCGGTGCCGGCCCAGAGCGTGCCGTCGGCGCCGAGGATCGCGGTCCAGATGAAGGGGGCCGAGGTTTCGGCGACCAGCGAGGGCGAGGGGCCGAGGAACAGCCGGCCGTCGCTGTCAATCGACACGTCCTCCGCGTCCCCCTTGAGAAAATCGGCTTGCGTGGACACCGTCCAGAAGGTCGCCGAGGCGGCGCGGAGCGTGGCCGGCGCGAT
>JBDTOB010000249.1:0-4846 GCA_039933435.1 Acidobacteriota bacterium
ATCAGCCAGCCGATCGCGCTCCGGTTCGGCGCCTGGTTCCACAGCGAGGCCACCGTGGCGTCTCCGGGCGCCAGCGGCGGCGCGGCGGTCATCACGTCCGCGGCGGTCCACGTCGTCGGCAGCGCCCGGGAGTGTGCCGTCGGCAGGTGGATGTCGTCCTGCTTCAGCAGCGCGTGGTAGACCGGCGTCGGCTGGTAGTGGCGGGAAATCGTAAACGCGAGCAGATTGGCGACCATCAGCGGGACGAGAATCTGGTAGTCCTGCGTAATCTCGAAGATCATGAACACCGAGGTCATCGGCGCGCGGACGATGCCGGCGAAGAGCGTCCCCATCCCCACCAGCGCATAGGCGCCCGGATCCGCGGTCGGGAACGGCGCGATGCGGTGGACGATCGTACCCAGCGCTCCGCCCGCCATGGCGCCGATGTAGAGCGACGGCGCGAAGATGCCGCCGGCGTTGCCGGAGGAATACGAGACGATGGTCGCGACAATCTTCAGCGCGCAGAGCAGCACCATCATCCGTACCGCCATGCCGCCGTTGAGCGCCTGATCGACGTATTCATAGCCGACCCCGCGCACCTGCGGCGCCACCAGCAGCAGCGCGCCGATTCCCAGGCCGCCGAGCGCCGGCTGCAGCATCCGCGACCAGCCCGGCATCCGCAGGAACGTCTTCCGCGCCCCCAGCAACGTCTTGCAGAAGATCACCGACAGGATCCCGCCGACGATGCCCAGCGCGCCGTAGGCGAGCAGCTCGGCCGGGTGCTGCAGGTGGTAGGTCGGCACCCGGAACAGCGGCTCGTTGCCGAGGATCGACCGCTCGACGATCACCGCCGCCACCGAGGCGACCACCGTCGAGCCGAGCAGCCCGGCGTTCAGGTCGCCGATGATCTCTTCCAACGCGAACAGCACCGCCGCCACCGGAGTGTTGAACGCGGCGGCGAGCGCCCCGGCGGCGCCGACCGCCAGCAGGTCGCGTTGCCGCGCCGGCGACAGCCCCAGCCACTGCCCCACCGCCGAGGCCAGCCCGGCGCCAATCTGCACCGAGGGCCCTTCCCGGCCCATCGAATGGCCCGATCCGATGCACAGCACGCCGGTCAGGAATTTGCCGAACGGCACCCGCCCCGGAATGATGCCGCCGTGCAGGTGATAGGCGGCCTCGGTCTGTGGGATGCCGCTGCCGCGCACTCCCGGGAAGACTTTGACCAGCAGGATCCCGGTCACCACGCTCACCACGATCGGCACCAGGAACATCCGGGACGCGCTCGGGTCCAGCCCGAACAGCAGCCGGGTGACTCGATCGATCGCCACGGTGAAGAGCACCGCCGACAACCCCGCGAGGATGCCGACGACGATGGTGAGCGCGAGGAAGACCTGGTGCTCGCGCAGGCGCAGCTGCTGCGGCGAGATAGTGCGGAGCAGCTTCACTGGGCGTCCTTGTCGTGGAGGCTGCCGATCAGCAGCCAGGCGCGGTCCCGCGGAGTCGCGGGACCGCAGACCGTGGCGGCGCGGCGCACCATTCGCACCGTCAGGTTGACGGCGCCGTCGATGGCGTCGGGATCATCCTTGAGACCGCGCGGCGTGATGGTGGCGGCCGCCGACCCTGCCTCGGTGGCCAGCGCCGCCACTGCCGCATCGTCTCGTCCGCGTCCGCTCTCCGCGGCGCAGGCCTCGAGCCGGCTGCGGGCCGAGGCGAAACCGGCCACGGCGCGGGCGCGGCGCTCGCCCGCGGACAGCCGCGGCCGAAGCGGATCGTCGCTCATCACCTGCTCGGCGATGCCGCCCAGCTCGGCGACCTCGGGATCGCCTGGCATCTGCCGCGCATAGCGCAGCGCCTTCGGGTAATCGGCCAGCAGGAACGCTGCCCGGACCGCGCCGGCCAGCGCCGCGTTGTTGCGCGGCTCGCGCTCCAGGGTCCGTTCGAAATGATCGAGGGCGTGGGGGGCGTCGCCGGCGCGAAGGAACAATCGCGCGACGTCAACCTCCACTCCAGAGGCTTCCGGCAGGTTACCGCTGAGCACCAGCAGCTCCGAGACGGCTCGCTTGGGGCTGCCGTGATCGAGGAGGTAGCGGACCAGCTCGAATCGCGCCGCGCGGCGCGCCGCGGCGTCGTCGATCCGCCACGATCCGTAGAGCGCGTTGTGGTAATACTTTTCCGCGGCGGTGGTGTCGCCGCGCTGCGCCTCGATGCGCGCCAGTTGCAGGTTGACAGCCGGGTCTTCCGGGGCCCGCTCGCGCACGCCGAGCAGCACCTGGCGCGCCGCTTCCTCCTGCGAATCGGCGGCGAGCGCGCGGGCCAGCGCCAAGCGGTAGCGCTGATTGTCGGCCGCCATACCGCCCGCCCGCTGAAACGCGCTCACGGCGTCGTCTTTGCGGCCGGCGGCGGCGGCCTGCTCGCCGCGCTCGAACCACACCGCGGCGTCGTGCCGGCGCATCTCGCGGTTCCCGGCCGCGGCGGCGCGGGTGAAGACAAAGGCGGCGATCGTCACCAGACTCAGCAGCAGCAGCACGACGATTTCCTTCTGCACGAAGGTTCGCTCGGGCGCGGCGCCGTCGCGGCCGCCGTTCTCTGGTTCCGCGTCGTCAGTCATTGGTGCTCAAAACTTCGATCATACCGCCTGCCCCCGGTGCAGCACAAACGGGCGCGGCGTCGATCGAGCCGTTACGAGGGACCCTTCACTCGAGGCGCGCGCAGACCGTCATCAGCACCCGCCGCGCCACCGCGCGATCCCGCAGCGTCACGCCCCTGAGCGCCGCCCGCACCCCGGCTTCGACGGTGCCGCGGGTGACGCCGTTGACGCGCCGGCCGCGGGGCGTCAGACGCAGCACGGCGCGGCGGCGGTCCTGCTCGTGCGCCGACCGCACGATCAGCCCCTGCGTCGTCAGGCGCCGGAGAACGCCGGTCAGCGTGCTGGGGTGGACGTGCAGGATGGTGGCAATCTCCCCTGCCGAGGCGCCGGGAAACAGCCCGACGAACCGCAGCACCAGCCGCTGCATGCCGGTGACGCCGAGGCGCGCCCCCATCCGCTTCGAGGCCTTCTGGAGCGCATGCTCGAGGGCCCACAGGAGACCCATGAACTGGAGAACATCGGGAAGGGATTCGGCAGCGTCGATCGGCATATCCTCCTGATGATATCGTCGGCGGGCCGAAAGTGGCGACTGCGGTGTTATTCGCGAAGAAATTCTCCCAGGCCGTTCAGTTCCTCCAGATGCTCGGCCAGCACCTTCATCGCCATCGTCAGCGGCACCGCCAGCAGCATCCCCCAGAAGCCCCAGAGAAAGCCCCACAGCGTCAGCGACAGGAAGACGGCCAGGCCATTCATGCCGCCGGCGCGACCCATGATGATCGGAGTGATCAGAAAGCCCTCGACGGTGCCGATCGCGGTGGAGGCCGCGCCGATGAGCACCGCGTGCGCGGCGGTGCCGAAATGGACGAAGGCGGCGAGCGACGCACCAACAGTGAAGGCGGCGGGGCCGACGTACGGGATGACGTTGAGCAGGCCGGCGACGATCCCCCAGACGCCCGGCTGCGGCATCCCCAGCCACCAGAACGCCGCGGTCGTCGCCACTGTTACGACCGTGCTGACCGCGAGCCGCGCCGCAAGATAGCGGGCGATCTGACGCTCAATGTCGTCGAGGATTTCGACGGTGACGCGCTTCTGGGTCAGCGTTCGCCCCGCGATCTTGACCAGCCGCCGCTTGTAGAGGTCGCCGCTGGCGAGGAAGTAGAAGACCAGGACGACGACGGCCAGCGCCTGTCCGGCGATGAGCAGCGCGCCGCCGCCGCTTTTCCAGATTAGATCGGCGCCGGAGAAGGGCTGCGCTTCGACCTGGACCCGGGTCACGCCCGGCGGGGCGGCAGAGGTGTTCGCCGGCGCACTGGCGCGCTGGATTTCCTTGGCGGCCTCCTGCATCTGGGCAACGGCGGCGGGCGGCTTCCCGCTGGAGCCCTGCACCGCCTGTCGGACCTGCCGCGCCGTCGCCGGCAGGCTGGCGATGAAGGCGTCCGCCTGGGAGCGCAGCGCCCAGCCGGTGGCGCCAATGGCGGCAAGCGTGGTCAGCACGACGATGGCGGCCGCGAGGGCGGCCGGGACCCGCCGCCGTCTGAGGAAGCGCTGCCAGGGATCGAGGGCGTAGCTCAGGAGGAGGGCGAAGACGATCGGGATGAAGAGCTCCTGCGCCGCCCAGAGCGTGACCGCGACTGCCAGCACCACGAGCGTGATCAGCAGCTTGACGATCAGGGCGCGGGTCTTATCGGGTTCGACCTCAGCCGCAGCCGGTGTCGGAGCATCGGACGGCCCGGAGAGGCTGGCAAGTGCCGCGTCTCCACCGGAAAGAGGCAAAGTATCGTGCATCGTCCTGCCGGTCGGCCCTCCGGGCGGGTCAGCAGCAGGAGCCGTGCCAGCGGGGAACAGCCTCTGAGAACTGGAAACCGCGGGCGGACTGCTGCAGTTTCAGCGATCGACAGCCGAGAGTACGGGCGTGGTGCGGCACTGGGTGATCGTCGATCGGCAGCACGCGGCGTTGTTCGAGGCGCTGGCGGCGGCGTTCTGGGATCGAAAGGGCTACTCCGTCGTGCTCGACCGGCGCAGCGGCGACGAGCGCCGCCGGCCCGGCCGGCTGACCGCCGCGGCCGACCGGCGCAGGCCCGAAGCGGCCGCGCTGTCCTGCCCGCCGTTCCGCATCGTCGCGGCGGTGAACCGCGACGTGCCGCAGGAGCGGAAACGCTGACTCAGGAGCGCGGGCTGTCGTTCCAGCGGGACGACCCGTTGAAGTTAAACAAATGGGCCTGCGTGATGCTCACACAGGCCCATCGTATTTGGTCGGGATGACTGGATTCGAACCAGCGA
>JBDTOB010000250.1:0-4808 GCA_039933435.1 Acidobacteriota bacterium
GCATCGCTCATCAAGCAGCGGCGCGACTCGGCCGAGCAGTTCACCAACGGCGGACGGGCGGAGCTCGCCGCCCGCGAAACGGCTGAGATCGCGGTCCTCGAAATCTACCTGCCCCCGCCCCTCGATCCGGCCGAGGTCGAGCGCGCCGTGGACGAGGCCATCCGCGAGACCGGCGCCGGCGGCGCCAAGGACATGGGGAAGGTGATGAAGGCGGTCATGCCCAAGCTTGCCGGCAAAGGAGCCGACGGCCGCACCATCAACGACATCGTCCGCCGCAAGCTCGGCGGGGCGTGACACCACGATCAAACCTTTTCGCGGCGGCCTCCGTCTAACTCTTTGACAGGCACAATCACCACGCCTCTCATCCATCCTCCACTTGCCCCTGCCGCGAGGCAGGGGCTTTTTTTAGTGGTACGCTCACCCCTCGCCATGCGTGCCCGCCGACCGTTCGTCACATCACCCGTCCCCACCCGCGCATGAGCTCGTCCACGTCGCTGGCGCGGTCCGCCGGGCTGATCGGCATCGCCACCATGGCCAGCCGGCTGCTGGGAGTCGTTCGCGAAGTGGTGCTCGCGGCGCTGTTCGGCGCCGCCGGCGGGGTCGAGATGGACGCCTTCAACGTCGCCTTCCGGGTACCGAACCTGCTCCGCGATCTCTTCGCCGAAGGCGCGATGACCGCCGCCTTCGTCCCGGTGTTCACGCGCACGCTGACGCGCGACGGCCGCGAGGCCGCCTGGCGCCTGGGCAGTCTCGTCATCAACGCGCTGCTGATCGTCACCGGGGGCCTGGTTCTGGCCGGCCTGGTGTTTGCCGGTCCGATTACCCGATCGATCGCGCCCCACTTTGCCGACACCCCCGGCAAGCTGGAGCTGACGACCGCTCTCACCCGCGTGATGCTGCCCTTCCTCCCCACGGTCGCCATCTCGGTGGCGATGATGGGCGTGCTCAACTCGCTCCGCCGCTTCTTCGTGCCGGCGCTGGCGCCGGCGATGTTCAACATCGCGACCATCGCCTGCGCCCTGGCGCTGGTGCCGCTGATGCCGCGCGCCGGCCTGCCGCCGATTGCCGGCATCGCCATCGGCACGGTCATCGGCGGCCTCGGCCAGATGCTGCTGCAGTGGCCGGTGCTCCGCCGTGAGGGCTTCCACTATCGCGCGGTCCTCGACTTCAGGGACCCGGCGCTCCGCGACGTGCTGCGGCTGCTCGGGCCCGGAACCGTGGGGCTCGCCGCCGTGCAGATCAACGTCTTCGTCAACACCTACCTGGCCACCGGGCAGCCCCAGGGCGCGGTGTCGTGGCTCAGTTATGCGTTCCGGCTGATCTACCTGCCGATCGGGCTCTTCGGCGTCTCGCTCGCCACCGCCGCCCTCCCGGAGATCGCCCGCCACGCCGCCCGCCACGACCGGCCGGCGATCCGCCGCACGCTGTCCGGGGCGCTGCGGATGATGCTGATGCTCAACGTCCCGGCCACCGTCGGCCTGATGGTGCTCGCCACGCCAATCGTCGCGCTGCTGCTCGAGCGCGGCCGGTTCACCTCCTTCGACACCGCCGCCACCGCCGCCGCCCTGGTCTGCTATGCGCCGGGCCTGCTGGCCTATTCCGCGGTCAAGATGACCGCGCCGACCTTCTACGCGCTCGGCGACAGCCGCACGCCGGTGCTGTTCAGCCTCGGGTCGGCCGGCGTCAATCTCGCGCTCAACCTGTTCCTGGTCCGGGTGCTCGGGTTCCGCGGCCTGGCGCTCGGTACCGCACTCGCCGCGATCTTCAACGCCGGTTCGCTCCTCTGGGTGCTGCGGCGCCGGCTCGAGGGGCTCGACGGCGCCCGCATCGCCACCGCCTTCGTGAAGATCGCCGTCGCCTCGCTCGCCATGGGCGCGGCGGCGCACCTGACGATGGCGTGGCTGGACGGTGCCATCGCCGGATCCTCCACCGCCGTCCGCGGTCTCCGCCTGTCGCTGGCCATCGGCGCCGGCCTCCTCATCCTCGCCGCGACCGCCCGGGTGCTGCGGCTCGCCGAGCTCAGCGAGGCGCTCGACGTGGTCCTGCGCCGGCGCCCCGCCGCGGTACCGCCGCTATGACGCTCTCCCCCGCGGCGGGGCGGTGGCGGCACGGGCTCGATCCGACGATCCTGCTGATGGCCGGCGCCCACATGATGGTGGACGGCTACGGCAACATCTTCGCGCCGATGCTGCCGCTCCTCATCCCCAAGCTCAGTCTGTCGCTGGCGGCGGCAGGGACCTTGACGATGCTCTTTCAGCTGGCGGCGTCGGTCTCGCAGGTGGGCTTCGGCCACCTCGCGGATCGGTGGCGCCCGCGCCTGCTGGTCACCGTCGGCCCGGTGCTGGCCGTGTCGGTCCTGAGCCTGGTGGGGCTGGCGACGTCGAAAATCATGCTGGCGGCGATCCTGCTCGTCGGCGGCCTGGGCGGCGCGGCGTTTCATCCTCCGGCGGCGGCGCTGGCGCATCGGCTGGGAGGCACGCGGCGCGGGCTGGCGATGTCGGTCTACATCACCGGGGGAACGCTGGGCTTCGCCCTCGGCCCGCTGTTCTTCGCCCCGGTGGCGGAGCGGTTCGGCCTGCAGTGGACCCCGCTGCTGGCGATTCCCGGGCTGGCGGTGGTGACGTTCTTCCTCGTGCAGGTGCCGCCGATTCCGCTGCACCCCAGCGCCCACGGCGGCCTCGCGGCGCTGCGGCCCTACGCGCGGCCGCTCATCCTGCTCTACAGCATCGTCGTCCTGCGCACGCTGACCTCGCTCGGGTTCGCGACCTTCGTGCCGGTGATGCTCACCCGCCGCGGCTTCTCGGTCAGTCAGGCCGGGGCGGCGGTGGCGCTCTACCTCTTCGGCAGCGGCATCGGCGGCTTCTTCGGCGGCCCGGCCGCCGATCGGTTCGGTCCGCGCCGGGTGATCGTCTGGTCGCTGGTGCTGTCGTGCCCGTTCCTGTTCGCGGCGCCGCTGTTCACGGGCGGCGCCTTCGTCATCCTGCTGGCCATCGGCGGGCTCTTCCTGCAGTCGACGCTGCCGGTCAACGTCACCTTCGGCCAGTCGCTGGCGCCGGTCAGCGCCGCCACCGTGTCGTCGCTGATGATGGGCTTCGCCTGGGGCACCGGCGGTCTCAGCGTCCCGTTCGTCGGCCTGATCGCCGACCGCATCGGCATCGCCCACACGCTCGTGGGCCTCGCGGTGGTGCCGCTGCTCGCGGCCGTGGTCGCGACGCGCCTGCCCGCGCACGCGCCGGCGCCGGCCGCTGTGGTACGATAAGTTCCACTACCGATCCCGCACGATGTCCCGTTACGCCCGACCCACCGCCCTCAGCTATTCGTTCGGCCCTGGTTCCATGACACCGGCGGTCAAGTGGATCATCGGCGCCAACGTCGCGCTGTTCGTCGCCTGCGCCGTCTTCCCGATGCTCACGGTCTACCTCGGGCTCATCCCCGAGGCGGTGGTCGAGCGCGGCTGGATCTGGCAGCCCGCGACCTACATGTTCCTGCACGCGGGCATCGCCCACATCCTCTTCAACATGCTGGGCATCTGGATGTTCGGTGTCGAGCTGGAGCGGCGCTGGGGGACGGCCTACTTCGTGAAGTACTACGCGGTGACCGGGGTCGGCGCCGCGGTGACGACGATCGTGGTGTCACTGCTGCCGTTCGCGGCCACCTCGGCGGCGTACGGATCGAATACCATCGGCGCCTCCGGCGCGCTCTACGGCCTGCTCCTCGCCTACGCCATCTACTATCCCGAGCGCCCGATCCTGATGTTCATGATCTTCCCGGTCCCGGCGAAGTATTTCGTCATGATCCTGGGCGCGATCTCGTTCATGCTCTCGGCGAGCGGCGGCGGCCCCGGCGTCGCCCACGTCGCGCACCTCGGCGGCCTGCTGTTCGGATACCTCTACCTGAAGGGGGGCGGCGGCGGCATCACCGCCGAGATCAAGTACCGCTACGTGAAGTGGAAAATGAACCGCCTGCGCCGCAAGTTCGACGTCTATACGGGCGGCGGCGGTCGCTCCGACTGGGACCGCAAGGTCCACTGACCTGCAGATCCACCCGGCCTCTTCCGCCCGCGCGCGCTGCCTCTACTCGCGGAAATAGGCGTCGGTGTGGTCGAGCCAGTCCTGGCGGATCGGACTGAAGAGATCCAGTTCGAAGGTGTCGTCCAGCGCCTCGGCCTGGTGGTCCACCCGCGACGGGATGTGCAGGACCTCGCCCTCCCGGACGGTGATCTCCTCACCGTTGATCAGGAACTTCAGCGCCCCCTGGAGCACGTAGGTCATCTGCTCGCTCTCGTGCGCGTGCATCGGCACCAGCGCCCCCTTCTTGAGATAGACCTGGGCGACCATCTCGCGCTCCCCGGTCACGATCTTGCGCGAGATCATCTCGGTGACTTTTTCGAGGGCGATTTCATCCCAGCGATGCAGGCGGACGACGGGGGTGCTCACGATGCCGTGGATTATACCCTCCCGCCCCGGCGGCCGGCCGGCCCGGGCGCACGGCTCTGCCGGGTGTTATAATTCAGCCTTCGCGACCGCTGAATTTTCTGGACCGGGCGGCGTCAACGGACGGCAATTTCGAGCTCGGATCCCTGGCCTCACGGCAGTCGAAAGGGCCTCAACGGCATGAAGGCGGCGGCGGTAAGCAACGGCAGGAGCGCGAAGACCAGCAGCGACCGTCGCCTTGACGGTCTGACACGCGACGATCTCCTCCAGGCCTACCGCCTGATGGTCCTGTCGCGCCGGATCGACGACAAGGAGATCCAGCTCAAGAGCCAGAGCCTGATCTTCTTTCAGATCAGCGGCGCCGGCCACGAGGCG
>JBDTOB010000251.1:0-4804 GCA_039933435.1 Acidobacteriota bacterium
AAACTCAGCAGGAGGTTACGCCATTTTCAATTTCCACAAGAAGCGGGACGGATCCACTCGAATGGCGCTGGGTGTAAGAGAGCCCTTGCTGGCCAGCATTGGTCTGTGGGCTATCGCCAGCGACGATCGTTGCGGGCCTTCTCGCGGCGCTCGTCTCAGATCCCGCCGAGCACGCTCCCGGCTACCGCTTGATGATCTGCAGGATGCCCTCCTCCTGCATCAGCGCCTCGATCTCGGCCACCGTCCGCGGCACGCCGCGCGACAGCACCTCGTGCCCGGTGTCGGTGATCGCGACCGTGTCCTCGATCCGGATCCCGATCTGCTCCTCGATCCTGAACAGCTGGATGTCGCAGGCGAAGACGAAGCCGGGCCGGAGCACTTCGTCCGGGCCGGCAAACGTGCCCATGACGTCGTGCGTCGCCATACCGATGGAGTGGTTGTAGCCGCCGTAGCGGATGATGCTCGCGAAGTCCTTCGCGAAGCGCTCCAGACCGTTCGCGGCGAGCGCCGCCTCCATCTTCTTTCCGACCTCGCCGAAGGTAATACCGGGCCGGTACGCCTCGATGGCGGCGTCGTGCACGACCAGGGCCGCCTCGTAGAGCTCGCGCTGCCGCGGCGTGAACCGCCCCGAGGCAGGGAAGGTCGTCGAGATGTCGACGTGGTAGTTCCCGTAGTCGGGCGCGGCGTCCAGAATCACGAAGTCGCCGTCGGCGAGCACGCGGTCGTAGCCGTGGTAGTGCCCGTAGGCGTGGTTCTTGCCCGACATGATGATCGTGTAGTACGCGAGGCCGCGCGCGCCGTCCATCGCGGTCACGAAGTCGAAGACCGCCGACAGCGCCTTCTCGGCCACGCCGGGGCGCGTCGACCGGATGAGCGCCTTGTGACCCTCGACGCCCAGACGCGCGGCCTCGCGCAGCGTCGACAGTTCGGCCGGCGACTTGTACTTGCGCAGGTTCCAGACGATGGGCGAGACGTCGCGCACCTCGGCCTGTGGAAACCGCTCGCGCACCTGCTTGACCAACTGCAGCTCGCGCGTGAGCCGGCCGTCCCACATGTTCAACGTCATCGACTTCTGCAGCGCGTTGAACTTCTCGTTGCTGTTCTCGGGCCCGATCTCCTCCGGCTTGAACATCGTGTAGATCGGCTGACGCCGGTTGACGAGCCCGGCCAGGTAGCCGCCGAACTGGTCCGCGGCCATCGCGCGCTCGATCCCGGTGTAGGTCACGGGCGCGCCGACGAGGTCAATCGGGATCGCCAGGCCGTCGGCGGTCTTCTCATCCATCGTGAAGAACAGCACGCTCTCCTTGCGGGCGCCGTCGATCACGAGGATGGCGTCGGGGATCTCGACGCCCGTCAGGTAGAAGAAATCGTGACCCTGGCGAAAGGCGACGTCGTTCGCCGGGGCCGTCGCGCCAAGGACGATGGCGGCGGCGGAGCCGATCTCCGCCATCAGCCGGGCGCGCCGGGCGGCGTGCTCGGCCCTGTCGATCGGCGCCGTCGGGCGGGCCGGGAGCAGACCCGCGGCCGCCGGGCTCGACGGTGCCAGCAGCACGACGGAGACCGCCAGCGCCGACGCGCACACCCGTACTCTCATCGCATCCCCCCCATGATTCGCTGGTCCAGGACAGGCGAGCCTGCTTGCCGCATGATAGGCGAACACGGCCGGGAATTGGGCGCGGGCGGACGCTGGAGGCTATCATCTCCGCATGCGACCCTGCTGTCTGACCCTGGTGCTGTTGTGGCTGGCCGCGGCCGGCGCCAGCCTGTCCGCCGACACGTATCCCCGCCAGCCGATCGATCTCGAACACTACCGCTTCGCCATCCTGCTCTCCGACACCACGGACGGCATCGTCTGCGAGGCGACGATCCGGCTGCGGCTGCTCGCGCGAGGCGTGCGTTCGGTCGCTCTGGATCTGGCGACGATGACGCCGGAACGGGCCGGAAAAGGAATGACGGTGGAGGGCGTGACCTCGGCCGGACAAGCGCTCCGATTCGCGCACGCGGCGGACCGGCTCGCCATCACGCTCGCCGCGCCCTCGCGCGAGGGCCAGGTGGTCGAGTTCGTCGTGCGCTACTCGGGCATCCCCGCCGACGGCCTGCAAATCAAGCCCAACCCCCACGGCGACCGCACGTTCTTCAGCGACAACTGGCCGAACAAGGCCCGTCAGTGGCTGCCGACGATCGACCACATCTCGGACAAGGCGACGATGGAGATGGCGGTGACCGCTCCGGCGCACTATCAGGTCGTCTCCAACGGCCGCCGGATCGAGGAAACGGACCTCCCGGAAGGCCTGCGCCGGACGGTGTGGCACGAATCGGTGCCGATCGCGCCCTGGCTCTACGCGCTGGGCGTCGCGCCGTTCGCCGTGCAATACGTCGGCGACTACGACGGCGTCCCGATCGAGACCTGGGTGTTCGCGAAGGATCGTGACCGGGGGTTCCACGACTTCGCGGTGCCGACGCGCGACGCGCTGGCCTTCTACAGCGAGTGGATCGGGCCCTATGCCTACGAGAAGCTGGCCAACGTGCAGTCCAACTCGGTGAGTGGCGGCATGGAGGCGGCCTCAGCCATCTTCTACTCCGCGGGCAGCGTCGTCGGCGACCGCAACACGCGCTGGCGCAACGTGATCATCCACGAGATCGCGCACCAGTGGTTCGGCAACGCGGTGACCGAGCGCGACTGGAACGACGTGTGGCTGAGCGAGGGGTTCGCCACCTACTTCACGCTGCTCTTCGTCGAGCACGCCTACGGGCGCGACGAGTTCGTCGACGGCTTGCGGCGATCACGGCAGACCGTGCTCGACTTCGACCTCAAGACGCCCGGCTACCGGGTCGTGCACGAGAACCTCGACGACATGTCGCAGGTGACGACCGGCATGACCTATCAGAAGGGCGCGTGGGTGCTCCACATGCTGCGGCAGCGTCTCGGCGACGACCGGTTCCGGGCCGGCGTTCGCGCCTACTACCAGCGCTTCCTGAACGCGAATGCCTCGACCGCCGACTTCCGTGAGGCGATGGAGCAGGCCTCGGGTCAGGACCTCGCGGCCTTCTTCGACCAATGGCTGTACCGTGGCGGCGTGCCGCGGATTTCGGGCACCTGGTCCTGGGATCCGGCGTTGCGGATAGTCAAGGTGGACCTTCGGCAGGCGCAACCGGGCGTGCCTTTCGACGTCAGCGTCGAGGTGGCGGTGCAGGTGCCGGGAACGCCGGTGCGCGTGGAACGCGTCAACATGACAACCGGCTCGGCAGCGGCGACGTTCAAGGCCGACGTCGAACCGGCCGCGCTCGTGCTCGATCCGAACGTGCGGCTGCTTGCGGCCATGGAGCTGGTGCGGCGCGAGCCGCTCATTGCGGAGCGAGTTCGCCGTCGGACCCCTCGATCGCGTGACCGAAATAAATCCCAGGTACAATGCCGCCGCACGTGAACATCACCCGCGTCTTTGCCCACCGCGTCGAGCTGCCACTCAAGGAGGGCCGATACGCGTGGTCTGGCGGCAAGTTCGTCGAAGTCTTCGACAGCACCATCGTCGGCCTTGAGACCAGCGAAGGCATCACCGGCTATGGCGAAGTCTGTCCGCTCGGTCCGGCATACCTGCCGGCCTATGCCGAGGGCGTGCGCGCGGGATTGCGTGAGCTGGCGCCGCATCTGATTGGCGTCGATCCGCGTGAGCTGGGCGCCGTGAATCAACTGATGGACGCGGCGCTCAAAGGGCACGCGTTCGTGAAGTCCGGCATCGACATGGCGTGCTGGGACATTCTCGGGAAAGCCACGAATCTGCCGGTGTGCACGTTGCTCGGCGGCCGCTTCGGCGATGGCGTCCGGCTCTACCGCGCCATCTCGCAGGAGTCACCCGAGACGATGGCGAAGAAGGTCACGGGCTACAAGGCTGAGGGCTACACCCGCTTCCAACTCAAGGTAGGTGGCGATCCAGACGAGGACATCGCGCGCATCCGCCTCGTCCGGACGATGCTCGATGCGAGCGACATCCTGGTCGCCGACGCCAACACGGGATGGACGCAGCACGAAGCGATCCGGGTCGCGCGCGCCGTGCGCGATGTCGACGTCTACATCGAGCAGCCGTGCCTGACCTATCAGGAGTGCGTCGCCGTGCGGCGCCAGATCGATCAGCCGTTCGTGCTCGACGAGAGCATCGACGACATCCACACGCTGCTGCGGGCCCGTGCCGACCTGGCGATGGACGTCGTCAATCTGAAGATCAGCAAGCTCGGTGGACTGACGAGAACGAAACAGGCGCGCGACCTCTGCGCCTCGATGGGCATCGCGATGACGCTCGAGGACAGTTGGGGCAGCGACATCATCACGGCCGCGATCGCCCACCTGGCGCAGAGCACGCCGGAGCACTACCGGTTCACGGCGACGGACTTCAACAGCTATGTCACGGTCAGCACGGCCGAAGGCGCGCCCGAGCGCGAGAACGGCTGCATGCGCGCGAGCGCGGCGCCGGGCCTGGGCATTACGCCACGAAGGGATGTGATCGGGCCTCGCGTCGTCGACTGTGGTTAGCGCCGACAGGCTGCTCAGCGATCATATGCCTGAGCTTGGCCCTTGTTCGCGATCGCGGCGCAACTGCCATTGCGGCAGTTGCCGGATCCTCGATGAGGTGCGCCGCGCCGGCGGCTAGCGGCTGCAGAGTGGGGTCGCGCGCGGGCTCCGCCGATGTCCCGGACTGACGCCGCGCCATGGCGGCAGTGAGTGCGGACTCCGCGGAGCAGAATGCCAGTGCCGTGGTCATCCCTGGATGCTAGTCTGTACAGTCTTGGACCAGACCGAGCTCGAAACGAG
>JBDTOB010000252.1:0-4781 GCA_039933435.1 Acidobacteriota bacterium
CGGCGAGCGCGAGCGAGGCCGCCAGGTTGATGGCGGTGGTGGTCTTGCCGACGCCGCCTTTCTGATTGGCGACAGCTCTGATGCGCGCAGTCATTTAGGTTGTTTGACCAACATAGTCCAGAGTGGAAAGACCCGAGGATAGACGGACCCGGTATCGAACGTCAACCCGTCGGTGTTCCACGTGGAACATTCCGCCCGATCAGGCGGTCTTCTGAAAAATGCTCAGCCGGCTCTGAAGAGCTTCTACCAAGGGATGGGTGTTGACCCATTGAAGCACCGGCACTGACAGAGGCTCGACCGGGCCACCTGGGCCGCGGAACATCAACAGCAGCCCCGAGGGTCGCATGAACGCCTGGAGGGTCATCAACGTCCGCAGCTCGACCCGCACCGCGCGGATGGAGAGCACATCGAACGCCTCGTGCAACTCAGGACGCGTGAGCAGTTCCTCGTACCGGCTGGTCTCAACCGAGGCATTGCTGAGCTCCAGTACACGAATGGCCTCTCGCAGAAATGCAGATTTGCGGGCTTTGACCTCCACCATCGTCAGCGACGAGCCAGGAGAGGCAAGCGTGAGCGGGATGGCCGGCGAGCCGCCGCCCGAGCCGACATCAAGCAGGCGGACATCGGGAGACGGCAGGTAGCGAGCTGCCAGGATCGGCTCCAGGAGCAGGCGATCGACCGCCTGATCGGGCTCGTCCAGTGCGGTGAGGTTAATCTTGCGGTTCCAGCGGGCGAGCAGTTCGTAGTACGTGATCAGCCGCTCGCAGAGGTCGTCCGGAAGGAAAATTCCCGCCTTCGCCGCCCGGCGGGTCAACCGCGTCCGAAGATCCCGTGGGGCCACAAGAGAGAGCCTATCAGACCGGCGGCTCTTCAGGGGGCCCGATGGAGGCGCCCGGCGACCAGCGCGACCGCGGCAGGGGTCACCCCTGGAATGCGCTCGGCCTGACCGAGCGTTTCAGGCCTGATTTGACTCAGTCTTTCGACCATCTCGCGGGAGAGGCCGGGAATCCCGGTAAAGACGAAATCGTCCGGAATGCGCGAGGACTCCTGGCGGCGCTGCCGTTCGATGGACCGCTCCTGGCGGCGGAGGTAACCCTCGTACTTGAACTCAGTCTCGACGCTGGCAATGTCGATGTGCTCGTCGAACGGCGAGGACGCCAGCGATAGCTCTCCGGAGGCGCGCAGACCCGCCAGGGTGATGTCCGGCTGTTTGAGCGCCCGTGCGGCCGGCATCCGCCCGGCCGGAGACTCGACCGACGCACCGCGCACCCGCGCGCAGTTGGCGGTGAAACGCTCACGGCGGAGGGAGAACCGGTCCCACTGCCGATCGCCAACCAAACCAGCCGTCCGGCCGCGGGGCGTCAGCCGGAGGTCGGCGTTGTCTACGCGCAGCAGCAGGCGATGCTCGGCGCGAGAGGTGAACATGCGATACGGCTCGAGGCAGCCCTTGGTCGTCAGGTCGTCCACGAGAATGCCGATGTAGGCCTCGCCGCGGCCGAGCGTAAACGGTTCGGCCGGACGCGCGGCGTTGAGGCCGGCGATCAGACCCTGTGCGGCCGCCTCCTCATAGCCGGACGTGCCGTTGATCTGGCCCGCAAGAAAGAGCCCGGGCACACGGTGAGACTCGAGCGTCGCCCGCAGCTCCGTAGGCTGAATGAAGTCGTACTCAACCGCATAGCCGGGCCGAACCAGCCGCGCCGACTCCAGGCCAGGCAGCGCGTGCACCAGCGCCTCCTGGATGGAGGCGGGAAGGCTCATGGAAAAGCCGTTGACGTAGATCTCCCTGGAGTTCAGACCTTCGGGCTCGAGGAAAATCTGGTGCCGCTCCCGATCGGGGAACCTCATCACCTTGTCTTCGAGCGACGGGCAGTAGCGTGGCCCGATGCCGCGGATCTGGCCGTTGAAGAGCGGCGACTGCGCGATGCTGGCCCGCACCAGGTCGTGGACCGCGTCGGTGGTGTACAGCAGATGACAGGCGACCCGCGGACGGTCGAGACGCTCGGTCATGAACGAGAACGGCACCGGCTCGGCGTCCCCGTACTCCGCCGTGAAGACGGAGAAGTCGATGCTCGCGCGATCCAGGCGGGGAGGGGTGCCGGTCTTGAGACGGCCCCAGGAGAAGCCAAAGCCTTTAAGCGAGTCGGCGAGATCCACGGTCGGCGGCTCGCCGGCGCGCCCGGACGGACGGGTCTCCGGACCAATGTGAATGAGGCCGTTGAGAAAAGTGCCGGTGGTGACGACCACCGAGCGGCAGCGGAACCGCTGCCCGTCTTCGAGCTCGAGCCCGGCCACACCTGCGCTGTCGGTGAGGATGCGGCCGGCGCGGCCGATGATCCAGCCGATGTTGGGCTCCGCCTCGAGGGTCCGCCGCACCCAGTCGCTGTAAAGCCGCTTGTCGGCCTGGGCGCGGGGGGACCACACCGCCGGGCCGCGGCTGCGGTTGAGCATCTTGAACTGGATGCCGGTGGCGTCGATGGCCCGCCCCATCAGTCCGCCCAGCGCGTCGATCTCGCGGACCAGGTGCCCCTTGGCGGTGCCGCCGACCGCCGGATTGCAGGGCATGTGCGCGACGGTGCCGCCCGACAGCGTGCAGATCCCCACCGTGCGCCCCAGCCGCGCCGCCGCCCACGCCGCCTCGACCCCGGCATGCCCGGCGCCAATCACGATGACCTCGTATTCACTTTGCATGGCAAACTACTTTCCTATGCAGAAGCGCTGGAAGATCGCCCGCAGGACGTCGTCCGCGGTGCGCGCCCCGGTGACCTCCTCGAGCCGCGCCCGCGCCTCGTGAACGTCGGCGGCGACGAACTCCTCCGGGGTCCCGGCCGCGGCCGCCGCCGCCGCCCGGCGCAGCGCCGCCACGGCCGCCGTCAGCAGCGCCGCGTGGCGCAGGTTGGTCACCGCCGGGACATCGCGCAGCCGCTCGCTGCCCGACAGTACCGCCGCCGCCGTCGTCCGCAGCTGCTCGAGGCCGGCGCCGGTCGCGGCCGACACGGCAATCAGCCCGGGCACTCTCGCTCGATCCCAGGCCGCCGCCAGGTCGCACTTGTTGCCCGCCACCACCCGGCGCCCGGCGGCCGTCAGCCGCAGCAGCTCGTCGTCGTCCGTCGCCAGCGGGCGCGAGAGATCGAGGACGACGAGCGAGAGATCGGCGATCCGGCGTGCCGCGTGCGCCCGGGCCATGCCTTCCGCCTCGACCGCGTCGGCGGCAGTGGCGCGCAGTCCGGCGGTGTCAACCAGGGTGACGGCGATGCCCTCGAGATCGATCGTCTCGGTGACCAGATCGCGGGTGGTGCCGGGGATGTCGGTGACGATCGACCGCCCCGCCCCGGCCAGCCGGTTGAACAGGCTCGACTTGCCGGCGTTGGGCCGTCCAACGATCGCCAGCTGCGCGCCGTCGCGCACCAGCGCGCCGCGGCCGGCGTCGGACAGCAGCGCGTCGATGCGGTCGGCGACGCCGCCGATCTCGGCCGCGGCGCCGGCCGGCTCGAGGAAGTGATAGCCCTCCTCGGCAAAGTCGAGCGAGGCCTCGAGCCGCGCCGCGAGATCGAACAGCCGGGCGTCGATGGCGCCGATGCGCGCCGTCAGCGTGCCCTCGAGCTGATCGAAGGCGGCGCGCGCCTGCAGCGGCGTCACGGCGTCGACCAGGTCCCGGACCGCCTCCGCCTGCACCAGGTCGATGCGGCCGCGCAGGTAGGCCCGGAACGTGAACTCGCCGGGCTCCGCGAGTCGGGCCCCGGCCTCCATGCAGGCCGAGACGATCGCGCGCAGCAGCACCGGGCTGCCGTGGGCGCTGACCTCGAGCACGTCTTCGCCGGTATACGAATGGGGGGCGGGAAAAAACGTGACCACCGCGCGATCGACCGCCGTCGCGCCGGTGTAGACCCGCGCCAGGGTCGCATGCCGGGGCGCGAGCGGCGCCGCCCGGCGGGTCAGCGCCCCCCCCACCGCCGCGGCGCCCGGCCCGCTGACCCGCACCACCCCGATGCCGCCGCGGCCCGCCGGGGTGGCAATCGCCGCGATGGTGTCGTCCGGGGAGTACATGGACGGGCAGCTTTCAGGCCTGGCTCCTGGCGCCAGCGCCGGCTACTTCACCGAGATGATGACCGTCTTCAGCAGCGCGTCGCCGATGCTCTCGGACGACATCCCGGGATCCTCGGCGACCGTGAGGTGGACCAGCCGGCGGGCGTAAGGGTTGAGCGGCCCCATCTCCTGCGGCGTCCCCGAGTTCTTCGCCTTCTCGATCATCAGCCGGGCGAGCTGCCGCAGCTCGGCGTCCTTGCCCTTGCGGTAGTCCATGCAATCGACGACGAACGAGCGGTCGTCGTCGAGCTCGCGGCGGAACGCGGTGTTGACGATCTGCTGCAGCGCGTCGAGCGCCTCGGCGCGCTTGCGCAGCAGCGCGTCGCTGCCCTCGCCGCTGATCTCGACGCGGATGTTGTCGGGGGTGTCGACGATCGCGACCTCCGCCGAAATCCCCATGGCGGTGACGGTCTGACGCGTGAACTCGCGGACGCGCTCCTGCAGTTCCATCTACTTCTGCTCCTTCGACGCCTGGTCGGTGCGGCCGCCGCCGACCTTCTTGACGCGGCGCTCCGCCGGGGGCCGCGATCCGGCGATCTTGGCCGGGCCGATGAGACGGTTGGTCAGCGCCTGCTGTCCAATCGCCCACAGGTTGCTGGTCGTCCAGTAGAGCACCAGCCCGCTCGGCGCCGTGATCATGAAGATGATGAAGATCAGCGGCATGAACATCATCATCTTCTGCTGCATCGGGTCGGCAG
>JBDTOB010000253.1:0-4741 GCA_039933435.1 Acidobacteriota bacterium
CAGCGGCCGCCCCGCGATCGAGCGCTTCACCCGGAACAGGCCCGGTGCCGCCCCCGGCAGCACCTCCGCGTCGAGCCCGTTGCGCCGGACGTGGTCCTCGAGCGCCAGCTTGCCGGCGTCCATCGCCCAGGGCTTGGCCGCCCCGGCACTGGCGGTGGACTGCGGCAGCTTCCGCCAGTGATAGAGCACCCGGGGTACATGGACGATGCGATCGGTGTGCGCCATGATGCGGAGCAGCAGATCGTAGTCCTGGGCGCCTTCATAGCCCTGGCGGAAGCCCCGGACCAACTCGAGCATGTCGCGGCGGACCACCGTGAGGTGGCAGGTATACATGCGATGGAGGAAATGCTCGGGCGACCAGTCCGGCTTGAAGGCCGGATCGCAGCGGCGTCCGGAGAGATCGAGCTTGTCTTCGTCGGAGTAGAACACCGCCGCGTCCGGATGGGCATTGATCGATCGGACGACTTCCGCCAGCGCTTCCGGCGCCAGCTCGTCGTCGTGATCGAGCAGGGCGACATAGCTGCCGCGGGCGATGGCGAGCGCGGCGTTGGAGGCTGCCGAGATGCCGGCGTTGGCGGAGAGCCGCACGACGCGAATTCGCGGATCCCCCGCGTACTCACGAAAGACCTCCTCCGGGCCGGGCGACGTAGAGGCGTCGTCCGCCAGACACAACTCCCAGAGGGGATAAACCTGCGTCCGGACCGACTCGATGCAGGCGCGCAGCCAGCGCGGGTCGGTGTTGAAGACCGGGGTGATGATGCTGATCAGCGGCTGGTGCGGCAGCGCCGCCACCTCTGCGGCCAGCGCGGCAAGATCCGCGGCCGCCGGCGTGTGGGTCGAGACCCACTGGGCGTACTCCGCCGCATCCTCCTCGGCGGAGCGCCCGCGAGCGAGCAGGGCGAGGGTCGCGCGCAGGCCATCGGTGCGAATGCGCTGAAGGACGGAGCCGAGCGAGCCGCGCATTTCCGCCGTCGTCCGGCCCCACTCGAAGCGCGGTTCGCCGAAGAGCGCCCAGGCATGGCCGGCATGGCTGCCCGGCGCCACCCGCGTCGAGAGTGTCACGAGCACTTCGACCGCGGGATGGTCGGAGGGGGGCAGCGGGATCGTCAGCGGGTGCCAGCGGCGGTCGGTGTAGCGTCCTTCGGAGTCGACGCGGCAGGCGCGGGTCGCGGTCCATCCCGTGGCGGGAATGTCGATCCGGACCTCGAAGTCGACCACGCCAGGATGGCGGCGCCACGCATTCGGCGAAATCGCACACGCGGTGACAAAGGTCGAGCCGGAGGGCACGCTGACCCGGTAGTCAATGGCGCTCGAGGGATGACAGAGGATCGCCTCGTGCGTGTGATGCCGAACCCGGGTCGGCCCGATCCAGCGCACCGCCGGAAAATCGTCTGGCTGATCGGTCCGCTCCGCCACCGGCGCCGCCAGCCGCAGCGGGAAGGCGCGGCGGCGGAGGTGCCGGACGGCATGGCGCGCCGCTGCCGGCAGCGGCGTTGCCGCCGCGGCCCGCAGCGCGCTGCCAGCGGTCCAGGCCGGATGACGCACGGCCAGCGCGATCCGGACGACGCCGCCGCGGAAGGTCAGGTAGAGACGACGGCCCGCCGAGCGTTCCATCAACGCCAGCTCGTCGTGGAGGGCGCGGCTCTCCTGTTCGAGGATCGTGGTCTCGATGCGCGCATCGGCACGCCGCCGCACCACGATCTCCCGCAGCCGCCCGGCCACGTCGAGCGCCTGCCGGGCGCGGCTGTCGGTAGCTGCCGGGCTCATGAGGTCAGCTCCAGGCGGCGGCCCGAACGGATGGCGTCGAGGCGATCGCGCACCACTTTCCCGGTGACGGCCGGGGTCCAGTCGCGCTCGACGTCGGCGCACGCGCGCGCGCCGCGGGTCGCGGCGTCCGCCGGATTGAGGGCGACGTCGCGGATCAGCCGGGCGGCATGATCGACGTCGGGCTCCGCCCACGCGGCGCCGCGGAAGTAGGGGCCGTAGTCGCGCGTCAGCGTCACCAGCGAGTAGTCGAGCAGGTAGCTGTTCTCAGCCGTCATGAAGTCCATGTTGCCGGAGTAGGCCGTGCCGATCACCGGTTTGCCGAGGCGCATCGCCTCGAGCAGCGTCAATCCGAACCCTTCCGCCCGGTGCGGCGAGAGGTAGCAGTCCGCGGTGTTGATGAGGGCGCAGAGGTCGGGCCGATCGAGGTAGCGATCGAGAAAGACGACGTTGAGGCCCGCGGCTTCCTCGTAGAGACGCCGGACGCCGGCGCGGTCGTACTCGGGGTTGGTGAACTTCAGCACCAGCACCGCGGCGTCGTCGGGCAGCGCGGCGCGACGGAACGCCCGGATCGCCGCGAGCGGGTTCTTGCGCTCGGTCTGGCTGGAGACGTCGAAGATGTAGAGGAAGACCAGCGGCCCCTCGGGGATCCCGAACGCGGCGCGGCCGAGTGGGGGCAGCTGCGGCAGCACGACAGGCAACGGCACCCGCACCACCGGTACCGTGCAGCCGCCGCGCACCGCATCGCGCACGAACCGGGTCGCGGTCCAGACCTCGTCCACGTAGCCGGCAAACGGCGCCCAGTCGGGCCGCAGCGCCGACAGCTCCCAGAACCAGAACCCGATGGTGTAGCGGTTGCGGAAGTAGCGGCGGCCGCGCGCAGCCGCGAAACCGGGCATGTTGTCGCCGTTCAGATGGACCAGGTTGAACGGGTAGGGGTTGTCCGCGGTGAAGGCCGCGCGATAGCTGTCGTCGCCGGTCCGCAGCAGCGACGGGACGTTGTTGAGGGCCACCGGCAGGCCCGCGGCGGCCAGCGAACGGATGCTGGCCCGCGCCGCCTCGCCCATGCCGCTCTCGGCATCGAGATAGCCGGCGATGTTCACGCCTGGGGGCTGCGTGCGGACGGCGGCAGGCAGGGGCCGATGGATGCGGCGCCGGCGCAGCGCCGCCTGCACCGCCGTCAGGCCGACGCCGCTCAGGCCGGCGCGCAGCCGTGCCCGGCGATACTGCTCGAGGACGCGCCAGGTGCGGCTGTTGCGGATGTCGTCGACATGGATGCGGGTGAGGCGGATGTCTTCGCGAAGATCCGCCTGCCGCCTCGCCAGCCGGACGAGCTCCTGGAACGCTTCGTCGGCCTCGCGGCAGACGGACTCGAGTCGATCGCGGGCGGTCTCGGTCACGGGCGGCGTCTGATGACCATCAGGCATTCGCCGCGCGGATGCGAGTCGTCTGCCACCCGTTCGGCGATGCCGCCGGTCAGCCGGGCGATACCTTCGAGCATCTCGAAGCTGTAATGGAACGGCTCGCGGTCCGGCCAGGTGGTGGTGCCATCCGGCCACTCGCGGGGCGACAGCGCCGCCTCGCCCTCGACGTCGGTCCAGCTCACGAAGAAACGGCCGCCGGCCGAGAGCTTGCGGATGACCGCGGCAAAGCAGCGCGCGATGCTGTTGAGCGACAGCCGCCTCAGGAACAGGCTCGAGATCGCCAGCTCGAATGTATGCGGGATTTCCGAGAGGTCGAAGTCGTCGTTGAGCACGAAATGCCCGCGTTCGGGGCGCACGCCCGCTCTCGGCAACTCTACCTGAACGCCGGCGACGAACAGCTCGACGGCCCGGTCGAAGCCCCAGTAATGGCTCTGTTCCATGTAGGGCAGCAGGTGGACCGCGGCCGCGAGACTGCCGCAACCCATGTCGAGCACGTAGTGGGATGGCTGCAGCCCCTGCCGGCGGAGGAAGTCGAAGACCCAGGCGCCGTGCTCGGCCCACGGGCCGGTCGCGGCCGGCGCCGACCGGGCCGCGGCCTCCGCTCCCTCCGCTCCCTGATGGCGCGAGGCGCCCAGCGCTTGATGGGGCGACTGCGCGTTCAGCCGGCGATATTCCGCCAGGCCTCCGTCCACATCGCCGTCGTACCTGAGCTCGCCGGCGTCGAGGACGCAGACGCGGCGGCAAATGGCCTGGACGGCGGCGCCCGAATGCGAGACGAACAGGATCGTCCGGCCGGAGGCGAGAAAGCTCTGCAGGGTCGCCATGCACTGGCGCTGGAACTCCTCGTCGCCGACGGCGAAAATCTCGTCGAGCAGGAGGATGTCGGGGTCGAGGTTGGCGGCAATCGCGAATCCCAGCCGCATGTGCATGCCCGAGGAGTAGTGCTTGATCGGGACGTCCATGAAGTGCTGCAGGCCCGAGTACGACACCACGCCGTCGTACATCGCCAGCGCCTCCGCCCGCGACAAGCCATGGATGGAGGCGTTCAGCAGCACGTTCTCCTGCCCGGTCAACTCCGGGTGGAACCCGGTGCCGAGCTCGATCATGCTGGCGATCTTGACGCCGCGGCGGATGAGGAGGCGGCCATCGGTCGGCCGGTGAATCCCGGCGACGAGTTTGAGGAAGGTGCTCTTGCCCGATCCGTTCCGCCCGACCAGCGCCACCGACTCGCCGTCGCCAATCCGGATCGAGACTTTCCTGAGCGCCCAGAACTCTTCGCGGCTCGCGCGCGCACCCGATCCGACCATGCCGAGCGCCCGGACCTTGATCTCGCCGGCGTTGTGACGCAGCACGAACTGCTTCGAGAGCTCGCGTGCGTCAATCGCTAGGGACATGCCCAGATTCTGTCACGGGGCACGTCCCCGGCGCGACTCGATCGCCAACCATGCCGGCCGAGGCCCTCAGGCGTGGGCGGCCGCGTCAGGGGGCGCGCGTCACCGCCGCCACCCGCCCCGCCACCACGACCGCAGCGTCAGCGCCACCCGCGCCACCCC
>JBDTOB010000254.1:0-4696 GCA_039933435.1 Acidobacteriota bacterium
CGTCTCGTCGCCGTCGTAGGGGCCGAAGATCTGCAGGTAGGCCGAATCGGGCGCGGTCTCTGCCCGCCCGAGCGCGACACCCGCGAGATCGGTCCCCTGCATGGCGCGGGGCGGTGTCAATCCGGCGAGGCTGAGCAGTGTCGGCGCCAGATCGACGTGGGTCAGGATGGCGTCGGTCCGCCGGCCGGCCGCGATCCGTCGTGGATAGCGGATGATGCCAGGCACGCGGATCGATTCCTCCCACGGCTTGCGCTTCAGCCGCAGGCCCTGCGACCCCAGCATGTCGCCGTGGTCCGAAGTGAAGACGACGATCGTGTCCTCTTCAAGATGCAGCTCTTTCAGCGTCCGCAGCACGCGGCCGACCTGATCGTCCACGGCCGTGATCTGCGCATAGTAGGACGCGATGTCCTGACGGCTGCCCATGGTGGTGCCTGCGACCCAGTTCGGGCGCATCGCCAACCTCGCGGCGTCGTACATCGCTTCGTATTGCGGCGGCGCCTTGTAGGGGTCGTGCGGCGGCCCGGTCTGGAGCATCAGGAAGAACGGCTGCGGTCCCTCGGTCCGGGCCCGCAGGAACTCGACGGCGATGTCGGCCCATCCCTCCGCTTCGTACTTTCCGAACTCGATGGGCGTTGGATCGTCGCGGAAGTAATGATTGGCGAAATGGCGATGCGAACACTCGTGCGCCGCCCAGAAGTCGAAGCCCTGACGCCGCGCACCCGGCGGTACGTATCCGGGCTCGCGCGGACCGCCGTCCAGGTGCCACTTGCCGATGAAGCCGGTCTGGTAGCCAGCCTGCGCGAGCAATTCCGCAAGCGTGGTCTCCGTCTCGCGCAAGCGCAAATCGTTGGCGACCATGCCGTTGCGATGCGCGTATTTACCGGTCAGCAGGTTGGCGCGCGCGGGACAGCATACCGGAGTGTTGGCGAACGTCTGGGTGAACGTCAGGCCCTCGGCCGCCAGCCGGTCGATGTTGGGCGTCCTGACATCCCGGTTTCCCAGATAGCCGAGAGACTGCGCGCGCAGCTGGTCCGGAAGAATGAACAGGATGTTGGGCCGGCGCTGACTGGCCGGCGCCGGCTTCGGCTGCGCGCCCCACGCGCCCAGCAGGAAAACGGGAAGGATTAGCCCCGGGAGATACCCGCGCATGGTTCGACCTTTCTCCTCGTCCTGCCCATCAGTGACCCGACTCCCCTGCCGCGCAGCATTCTACGCCCAGGCGCACCGTCCAACCCGAAAGGATCACCTGGACTGGACGTCCGAGCCGTTCTGTCCTAGACTCTTTAACCATCAGACGTTCTAGGTATGCCACCGCCCACGAACAGCGATCAGCTGCACGGCACGCTCGACATGCTCACCCTCAAGGTGCTCGAGGATAGCCCTCTGCATGGCTACGGCATCGCCATCCGGCTCGAGCGCCTGTCGAAAGAGGTTCTCACCGTCGAAGAGGGCTCGCTTTATCCAGCCTTGTATCGCATGGAGCGCCGCGGCTGGCTGGTGTCGTCGTGGTCGACGACCGACAGCGGCCGCCGCGCCCGCTTCTACAAGCTGACCAAGACCGGCCGTGCCCAGCTCGACGCCGAGCGGGCGAGCTGGCTCAAGCTCACGACTGCCGTTGCCCAGGTGCTGAGCAGCTAGATACCCAGGAGGCCACGATGCTCCGGCTCGCCATCGCCCGAATCCGCGCGCTCTTTCGTCGCAACGCCACCGCCGACGAGATCCGCGAGGAACTGCAGTTCCATGTCGCGATGCGGACCGACGACTACGCACGACAGGGGCTTGACGTCGACGCGGCGCGGCGCGCGGCGCTGCGGCGCTTCGGCAATCCCGCCGTCATCCAGGACCGCGGCTATGACGTCCGCGGCGGCGGCGTGCTTGAAACGATTATCCAGGACGTCAAGTACGGCTGCCGGCAGCTCGCGCAGCATCCGTCGTTCGCGCTGGTCGCGATTCTGACGCTGGCGCTCGGTATCGGCGTCTCGACCGCGCTCTTCAGCGTCATCGACGCCGCCTTGCTGCGGCCGCTGCCCTATTCGCATCCCGAGGAACTGGTCAGCATCAACGCCGAAGAGACCCGACCCGGCCGGGAGCCCAGTCAATTTGCGCCGTCGATGTCGGACATTCGCGCCTGGCGCACGCTCGCGACAATCGTTGCGCACGCCGGCACCGGCCGGGTCGCCGGCTTCGTCCCGCTCATCGTCGATACCGGCACGCCGCAGCGGCTGCTCGTCGGCGAAGCCTCGGAGGATTTCCTCGAAACCTACGGCATCTCCCCGATCCTCGGACGCGCTTTTCGCGCCGACGACACGCGCGAGGGCGCAGCCAGGGTGGCGCTCCTCGGCCACGCCTTCTGGCAGCGCCAGTTCGGGGGCAGTGCCGACGTCCTCGGCCGCACGCTCCGGGTCGAGAACACGCCCGCGACCATCGTCGGCGTGCTGCCGGCAGGCTTCTACAGCAAGACCGCCGTCTGGCAGCCGCCGCAATTCACGCCCGCGCTCGCCGACAATCGCGGCTCGGGCGCGTCCGTCATCGCGCGGCTGAGGCCCGGCGTCCGCGTGGCGGACGCGTCGCGTGCGCTCGATAGCGTTACACCTCCTGGACGGATCTTCGGCCCCACGCCCGCCCCGGTGCACGTCGTCATGACCTCGATGTACCAGGACGAGACCAGCGGATTCCTTACGACGCTGCGTACGCTTTCGGCTGCCGTCGGTCTCATTCTGATCCTCGCCTGCGTCAACGTGGCCGGACTGATGCTCGCGCGCGGCGCCACCCGCGACGTCGAGCTGGCCATCCGCGCGTCGATCGGCGCTGGGCGAGGGCGGCTGATGCAGCAACTGCTGACCGAGGGAGTGCTGCTGGCGTTGGCGGGAGCGGCCCTGGGCGTCGTGCTGGCGTCTCTCTCGCTCGATTCGCTGGTGGCGCTCCTTCCACTGTCGCTGCCAGCCAATTCGCCGGTCACTATCAATTCGACCGTGCTCGCGTTCGCGCTGGCGCTGACGATGGTAACCACGCTGTTGTCGGGGCTGGTGCCGGCATTGAAGCTGTCGCGCGCGCCGTTTCGCATCTCCAGCATGCTCGCGATCGGCGGCCGCAGCGGCGCGCCACTTTCCCGGCGCGGGGGGCAATGGCTGATCGGCATCGAAGTCGCGCTGGCGCTGGTGCTCGTCACCGGCGCCGGACTGATCCTGCGGAGCTTCGCCCGGCTGGTCGCCGTCGATCTCGGATTCAACACCGCCAATGTGCTGACGCTGGAGGTCGAGCCGCTCGACCGGACGACGAGCGTGCGCTGGCAGTACTACACCGCGCTCGCGGACGAACTGCGGCGCCAGCCGGAAGTGCTGTCGGCGGGCGCGGTCAACCAGCTGGCGCTCACTGGAGGCGGCAGCTGGTTCTCCTTCCGGGGCGCCGGAACGAGTCAGCAGCTCGGAGGCTTCCAGCACACCATCCTCCCGGGATACTTCAAGGCGATGGGCGTGCACCCGATCGCGGGCCGTCTTCTCGAAGAGGGCGATCGCCCCAGCGGTGACGCCGTCGTAGTCAACGCGATGGCTGCGCGGCAGGCCTTTCAAGGCAATGCGGTTGGGCAGACGCTCGTGGCTGGCGACGGCAAGCGCGATTGGAGGATTGTCGGCGTCGTCCCCGACATCCGCCATGGGGGTCCGGAGAGTGGCGCCAGCCCGACGGTCTATGCGTTACCCGATCAACACACGGAGAATCCATCGTCGTTCGACTCGACGCTGGCGATGGTGGTGCGGCTCCGGCCGGGAGCATCGCTGCCGCCAGACAGGGTGACGCAGATCGCCGAATCGCTCGGACCCCGCGTACTCGTCGGCAAGACGATGCCAGCGGCCGCGCTCGTCAGCGAGCAGGTTGCGACCCCGCGCCGCCGCATGCTGCTGCTGACGCTGCTCGGAGCGTTCGGTCTGCTCCTCGCCCTGGTGGGCATCTTCAGCATGACGGCGTATGCGGTGGCGCGGCGCACACGCGAGATCGGCGTGCGTGTCGCCTTCGGTGCGCAGCCAGGTCAGGTGGTGGCGGTGATGCTGCGCGACGTCGCGTGGCCGGTAGCGCTCGGCCTTGTTGCCGGCCTCGGCGGGACGTATTACGCCACGCGGGTCATCGCCAGCTTCCTCTTTGAGACGCCGCCGCAGGATTTGCCGACCATCGCGGCGGCTGTCGCGCTCCTCGGCGGCGCGGCCGCGGCTGCCGCCTGGCTTCCGGCCCGCCGGGCCGCATCAGTGGATCCCCTTACGGCGCTGCGCGCGGAATAGCACCCCGGCGTCGCACGGCGACCGCGACCCGCGGCCTTTACCTCCCTCTCCGCCAACTGGCTTACGGCGCCGGCGGCACCGGCGCCACTACCTGTCCGATCGGATCCCACGCTGCGTGGTGGTCGAGATGTAGCCGAGGGTTCGCCCGTGCGGTCAGCAGCAGCCAGCCCCGTCCCTATCGGCCTCGGAGTTCCTGGGAAACGTCCCATGCCTGCATGGGAGTAAAAATCCGCCGACAACAGGTACGATGGCCTCTGTGACAGACGATCCCATTGACACGTGGCTGAAGGCGCTCGAAGCGCGGCACCTCGCGTCGCTCACGGCGTCCGAAGTCGGGCGCGCGCTGCGGGCGCTGTCGTCCTGCTATGTCGAACGCCGCGAGAAGCTGGCGTCGGGTGGCGCCCTGAATACGGCGGGCAAGCGCG
>JBDTOB010000255.1:0-4691 GCA_039933435.1 Acidobacteriota bacterium
GTCCTCGTACCGGCTGTTCCAGAAGCTGCGCTGGCCCGACGTCGGGCCGGTGCCCTGCCTGGTCAAGCCGCTGACCCGACGCGCCCTGCGCCGGCCCAACTGGCCGGTACCCATCAACAGGCTGGTCTCCGCGCTGACCCTGCCGCTCATCCGCATCGTCGCGCGGACGCAGCCGCTGCGGGCGGAAGTGCGGATGATCCAGCGCTTCGACGACAGCTTCACCGAGCTCTGGGAGACGCTGGCGCCGAAGTTCGCCTTCGCGGTCCGGCGCGACGCCGCCTACCTGAACTGGAAGTATGTGTCCGCCCCTCACGTCCGCTACAGCATCGCCGCCCTTCGCCGCGACAGCCGCACCATCGGCTACGCCGTCTACCGACACCACCACGAGCCGCGCGGGCGCGTCACCCTGCTCGCCGATTTCCTCACCGATCCGGACGACGAGACGGCGCTGCCGACGCTGCTGCAGTGGGTGGACCGGGAGGCGCGGGCGGCCGATTCCGACAAGATCCGGACGTTTGCGATGCACGCCCTCTTCCGCCGCGGGCTGCGCCGCTCCGGCTACTTCCAGGTGAAGTCGACCATGGAGTTCGTCGCCAGAATCAACGCCCTCGACGTGCCGCCGTCGTTCTACGAGGAGACCGACACCTGGCACGTCACCGCGGGCGACTCGGATCAGGACCGATGAACCTGCTCGTCGGCATCGACACCGAGGGAGACAATCAGTGGGACGCGGCCGCCCGCGCCAGCCAGACCTTCGAGAACATCTACGCGCTGCCGCGGCTGCACGCGCTGTTCGCCAGGCACGGGGTCCGGCCGACCTACGTGATCACCCATCCGGTGGCGACCGACCCGCGCTCGGCCGAGGTGCTGCGCGGCCTGCTGGGTGGCGGCGACTGCGAGATCGGCGCCCACCATCACGCGTGGGAGACGCCGCCCTGCACCGCCGAGGACGTCCGGCGGCACCCCTACGCCTCGACCCTGCCGCGCGGCCGCTTCGAGCAGCAGCTGGAGTCGCTGACCGGGGCGATCGCCGCGGCCATCGGCCGGGCGCCGGTCTCCTATCGATCCGGCCGGTTCGGATTCTCGGCCGAGCACGTCGCCGGCCTCGAGCGCCTCGGCTACCTCGTCGAGTCCAGCATCGCGCCGCTGTTTTACGAGACCCACAAGGGCGGCCCCGACTTCGTCGAGGCGCCGCTGACGCCGTACTTCCTGGCCTACGACAACGCCACCGCACCGGGGACCAGCAACCTGCTCGAGGTGCCGGTCTCCGCCGCGCTCAACCGCAGGCTGCCGCGGCGGCTGCAGTACCTGTATGCGCGCGCGCCGCGGCCCTACACCACCAAGCGGGTCCTCCGCGCCCTGCGGCTGCTGCGGATGCGCTGGCTGCGTCCGTCCTACTCGTCGCTGGCCGACATGATCGCGCTCGCCCGGCGGCTGGCGGGCGACGGCGAACCGGTCCTGAACCTGCTCTTTCATTCGAGCGAGGCGATCGTCGGCGGCAGCCCCTACAACCGCACCCAGTCGGAGCTCGATGCCTTCTGCGAGCGGCTCGATCGATTCCTGGCGTTCGCCACCCGGGATCTTGGCGCCGCGCCGCTGACGTTTGCCGAGTTCCGGCAGGCCTACTCGCGCTGATGCGCATCCTGCACGTCACCCCGCACCTGCCCCCTGACCAGGCCGCCAACGCACTGCTGCCGGCGCAGCTGGGCACCTGGGCGAGCGAGCGCGGCGACGAGGTGGAGTATGTCGCCCATCCGCCGCGGGCGGGCGGGAGCGGCGCGGTCGCGGGCCCGGTCAGATGGGTGCCGCGCCGGACCGGCAGCATCCTCGATCGCGCCGCCCAGCTCGGGCCGGCGCTCGCGGCGCTGCGGATGCGCCGCGTGCTGGCGCCGGCCATTGCCCGCGCCGACGTCGTCCACGTGCACAGCAACGGACTGCTGGCGGAGGTGGCGGTGCTGCTGGCGCGGCGCGCCGGCACACCGGTCGTGCTGACGCTCTATGGCACCGAGATCTGGCATTACGCGCCCCGCCGGTTCGGCCCGGATCTCTTCACCCGCGCCTATCGCGCCGCCTCCTACGTCACGTTCTACAGCGACCGCCTGATGTCACGCGCGCATGCCCTCGGCCTCGGGCGCAAGCACGCCCGCGTGGTCTACCCGCCGGTCGGGCCGGGGTTCGATCGGCACGACGCCGTCGCGCAGGCGGCGGCGCGCGCCGCGCTCGGGATCGGCAGCCGGCACCTGCTCCTCAACGTCAAGCGGCTTCATCCGCTGGCCGGCCAGCGCACCCTCATCGACGCCATGACCGACGTCGTCCGCTTCTTCCCCGACACCCGGCTGGTGATCTGCGGCACCGGGCCGCTGCTCGAGACGCTGCGCGGCGCCGCCCGATCGGCCGGCGTCGAACGGCACGTGGTGTTCGCCGGACTGATCGACAATGCGGCGGTGGCACGCTACTGCGCCGCGGCGGACCTGTTCGTGCTGCCCTCGGTCCTCGAAGCGCTGCCGACGGTGGCGGTGGAGGCGCTCGCCTGCGGGACGCCGGTGATCTCGACCGACAATCCGGGCGGGCTCGAGCTCAACGGCGTCTTCGGTCCCGATGTCGCGATCGTCCCCGTCGATCAGCCGATTGCGCTCGGCAAGGCCATCGTCGAGTTCCTGCAGGACAAGCGCCGGACGCTGACCTCGACCGCGGAGGCCATCGAGCGGGATTTCAGGCCGCCGGCGGTGGCCGCCCAGTATTGGGCGATTTATCAGGAGCTGACGGGGAGCGATGGAGGCGATGGCGCCGGCGCCTGAGGCGGCGGCCGCCGGGACGCTGCCGCGAGCCGTGGCGCTGGCGGTGCTGGGTGCGATGCTCGGCGCCGCGGCGGTGCTGATGTTCTCGGCCGCCGGCGGACGGATCCGCGCCACCTTCGACACCGATCCCCCGCGCCTGATCGGGGGACTGTACCCGGCCGAGCGCGATCCGGCGAGCGGCCTGACGTTCGCCTGGACCGGCAAGGATCTGTCGCTTCGGCTTCCCGGGCTCGACCGCAGGCACGATTGGACCCTCGAGCTGCGGGCGCGTGCCGCCCGGCCGGGATCGGCCGGCGGCCCGGAGCTGAGGTTCTACGCCGATGGTCTGCTGCTGGCGTCGCAGCGCTCGGCGGCGGCGTTCGAGACGATTCGGGTGACGATCCCGGCGCGGGCCCAGCGTCCGCGCGGCGCGGTGATCCGGATGGACGTCTCGGACACGATGGTGCCGGGCCCAGGCGACGCGCGGGCGCTCGGCGTGATGCTCGACGAGGTGACGCTCGCTCCGGTGGGAACCGCCTGGCCGCCGCTGGCCGTCGTCGCCGATGCGGCGCTGGGCGCGGCGGCGATCGGCGCGGCGCTGGCGCTGCTCGCCGCCTGGCCGGCGGCCGCGGCCGGCACGGCGCTGCTGGCGCTCGGCCAGGGTGCGATGCTGGCGCGGGGGTTCGCCCCGTACACCGGCTACCCTGAGACGGCGGCGGTGCTTGCCGCCTGGACGGCCGCCGCGCTCGCTCTCTCGGCGTGGCTGCTGCGCCGGCGCGGCGCCGGCCCGGCCGCGCGCTTCGTGGTCGCCTTCTCGGCGGGGTCGCTGTTGCTCAAGCTCCTGACCCTGCTGCATCCCGAGATGCCGGTGGGGGACGCGATGTTTCATGCGCATCGCTTCCAGGGCGTCCTCGCCGGCAATCTCTACTTCACCTCCATTGCCCCCGGGAACTACACCTTCCCCTATCCGCCAGGGTTCTACCTCTTCGCGGCGCCGTTCGCGCGGCTGACCGCCCGCGGCGCCGGCGACATGGCGCTGCTGCGGATCGTGGCGCTCGCGGTCGATACCGTGGCCGGAGGCGCGCTGTATCTCGCGGTGCGGCGGCACTGGCCCGGCGCCTGGACGGCGGCGGCGGCGACGCTGCTGTATCAGCTCATGCCTCTGGAGCTGCGCGTCTTCACGGTCGGTAACCTGACCAATGCCTTCGCGCAGTCGGTGGCCGTGCTGGCGCTGGTGGTGCTGGCGGCGGCTCCCATCGACCGGACGTGGAACCGATCGGTGGCGCTGCTCACCGTGCTGCTGGCGGCCGCCTTCATGTCGCACACGAGCACGTTTCCGCTGCTGTTCGCGGCCTGTCTGGCCATCGCCCTGCTGATCCGCTGGCGGGGAGGCCGCGAGCTGCGGCCGGTGTCATCAGCCGTGCTGCTCGCGGCCGGGGGCGCCCTGCTGCTGGCGGTGGCGCTCTATTACGCGCATTTCGGAGAGACCTATCGCACGGAGCTGGCGCGCATCGGCACCGAGACCGCGGCCGCGGCGCCGGACGCGGGCGGACGATCGATCGGCGCCCGGGCCGCCAGCGTGCCGATGTATCTGCGCGCCTACTTCGGACCCGCGATCCTGGCCCTCGCGGCGCTCGGCGCCTGGTCCCTGTTCCGGCGCGGCGCGCTGGACCGTTTGACGCTGGCGCTGTCGGGCTGGACGCTGTCGTGCCTCGCGTTTCTCGTGCTCGGCGTCCTCACCCCGGTCGACATGCGCTACTACCTGGCGTCGGTACCGGCGTTTGCCGTCGCCGGCGCCGCGGGAGCCGCCGGGCTCTGGGCGGCCCGTCGCCCCGGACGCATCGTCGCCGCCGCGCTGCTGGCCGCGGCGTCGGTCGAGGGCATCCTGACATGGTGGCGCACGTTCTGACGCCG
>JBDTOB010000256.1:0-4677 GCA_039933435.1 Acidobacteriota bacterium
CCGAACCAGGCCGCGAACACCATCGGATGGATGTTCACCGTCGAGGCGTCCGGGACCGTGCCGAACACCGCGTAGGTCGCGATCTTGAAGAGCAGCGGTTCCCCCAGGAACAGCACGCTCCCCTCGGTGGGGGCGGGGACGATGTTCGAGAGGGTCATGCCGAGGAAGAGCGCCGGCACCAGGACGACGAAGCCGGCAATCGGGCCGGCGACGCCGATGTCGAACAGCACCCGGCGCGTCGGAAAGGCCTCCCGGATCCGGATGACGGCTCCCAGGGTGCCGGTGAGGAAAAGCAGCGGCGGCATCGGAATGAAGTAGGGAAGGCTCGCGTCGACGTTGTATCGTCGACAGTACAGATAATGCCCCATCTCGTGGGCGCCGAGGATGGCGAGGAGCGTGCCGCTGTACCAGAACCCGTGCAGCAGCAGGCCCCACGACAGGTCCACCGGGCGGTGCGAGAATTCGGAGACGAAGCTGGCGTAGTGGGACGCCCCGGCGACGGTGGTGGTGCCGAGCGTGAGCAGGAACAGCAGGAGGTGCCGCCAGCGCCGGTCCTGAAACCGGCGGCGCCGGGCCGGGACCACGAACGAGGTATCGAACGGCTCGAGCGGATACGCCGTCACCGGATAGCCGGCGTCGTCTGAGGGATAGGACACTCAGCCTCCGATGTTCTGGAGGTCCTTGCCGGGCTTGAAGCGGATCGTGCGCCCGGGCGGAATGCGCACCTCCTTGCCGGTGCGGGGGTTGCGGCCGATGCCGCGCTTCCGCGGCTTCACCTGGAAGACGCCAAATCCGCGGAGCTCGATGCGTTCGCCACGCTGCATCGACAGGCGCATGGCGTCGAACACGGCGTCCACAGCCACCTCGGCCTTGACCTTGGTGATGTCGGCGATTTTGGACACCTCGTTGACGATGTCAACCTTGATCATGCTTAGGCGCTCCTGGGGAAACGTAACTACTATAAATATCGGCACTTACGCTGTCAAGCCTGGTCGTAAATAGAAATTCTGCATGCCGCCCAAACCGAGCTTCCACGGTCCCAAGGTTGTGCTGGTGGGACGCCCGAACGTGGGCAAATCCACCCTCTTCAACCGCATCACCAACTCCCGGCGGTCCATCGTGACGGCCATCCCGGGGACGACCCGCGACGTCCTCTCGCAGCAGGCCGAGTGGCAGGGTGTGAACTTCAACCTGGTGGACACCGGCGGGATGTTCGGCGCCAGCGAGGATCCGCTGCACGAGCTGGTGGTGATTGCCGGCCGCCGGGCGCTGGAGACCGCCGATGTCGTCGTCTTTGTCGTGGACGGCCGGGAGGGGCTGGTGCCCGGAGACGAGGAAATTGCCTCGCGGCTGCGGAGCGTCAGGGTCCCGGTGCTGATGGCGGTCAACAAGACCGACGACAAGCGGGCGCGCGGACGGGCGGTCGAGTTCTACAAGCTGGGATTCGAACCGGTCGTCGAGCTGGCGGCGGAGCACGGCGAGGGGGTGGGGGACCTGCTCGACGAGATCATCCAGCGGATACCCGAGAAGCCGGAGGGGGAGGTCGACGTCCCGGAAGAGACGGCGGTCGCCATCGTCGGACGCCCCAATGTCGGCAAGTCGTCGCTGCTCAACCGGTTGCTGAAGGAAGAGCGGTCCATTGTCAGCGATCGTCCGGGGACCACGCGGGATACCGTCGACGCCGTCCTGACCTGGCGCCATCGCACCTTCCGGATCGTGGACACCGCGGGAATCCGTCGCGCCGGCCGGGTCGCGCGGAGCGGCCAGCTCGAGTCGCTGAGCGTGATCCTGGCGCGGCGGGCGATCGGCAAGGCGGACATCGCCGTGCTGCTGGTGGACTCCGCCGAGGGGGCCACCGACCAGGATGCGACGATTGCCGGCGAGGCCGAGAAGGCCGGCTGCGGCATCATCATCGCGGCCAACAAGTGGGACCTGATGAAGGGGCGGGGGACTGACTTCTCCAAGACCTTCGACGACAAGCTGCGGCAGCAGATGAAGTTCCTGGAGTACGCGCCGATCCTGCACATTTCGGCGGCGACCGGGGAGCGGACGCTCAAGGTGCTCGAGGCCATCGACATGGTGGCGGCGGCCCGGTCGAAGCGGATTCCGACCGGCGAGCTGAACCGCTTCATCCAGACGGTGACGGCGACGCACCCGCCCGCGAGCCCGGGCCGCAGGCAGGTGCGTATCCTCTATGCGACGCAGAAAGGCACCTCGCCGCCGACGTTCGTGCTGTTCACCAACGTCGCGACCGAGTTTCATTTCTCCTACGAGCGGTATCTGGTGAACCGCCTGCGGGAGACGTTCGGCCTGGTGGGCACCCCCATCAGGCTGCAGGTCAGGCGCCGGGAGCGCTAGGTACTTCCTACTTCGCGCCGCCGGCCGCGGCCGGCTTCGGCATGGCGGCGGTCGGGACCATGATGTGGGCGTACTTGGTGCCCTTCCACATCACGAACGGACCGCCGGCGTGCGGGTCGGTCGGCAGTGCGTTCAGCATCGCGGTGTCGGGCGTCAGCACCATCACGTGGGCGGGGCTGACGACCCAGTGATTGTCCGCGGTGGCGGCGGTGGCGAACGGGTCGGTGTTGCTCGCGCCCTTGTCCCCCTGCAGCATGTAGCCGATGCCCACGCCTTTGACCGACGGGTCGGTTTTCGACATCCAGGCGTCGGCCCAGCCCTGCCATTCCTTGTCGAGGCACATCACCTCGGGTGCCGGCATGCACATCCACCCGTTGGTGCCGGCCCTGAGCTCCTTCATTTTGCCGTCCGGTCCAGGCTCCATGATGGCCGCGTGGCGGCTGACGTCGGCCGGGCCGGCGCTCATGGCCAGCTTGATCTTGGCGGCGTCGGACATCGATGCAGGCTTGGCGGCGTGCGGCATGGCCTCGTGGCCGGCCGCGGGCGGGGTCTCGGACTTCGGCGGTTGCTTGGCGGGGGTCTGTGCCAGCAGCGCGGACGCGGCGATCAGCAGGCATCCGGTGACGGCAGCAACGGTCTTGCGCACGGCGGCCTCCTCGGAAAAGAGTTTCGCGTACTGGCAATGTGGGCCTGTCGAGGTGCCGTGTCAAGCCGCGGCGTGCGAATCCGGCGGAGGTCTCTGATATACTGCGCCCACGCCCCCGATGACCGGTGTGACAACCGTCGAGATTCCGAATCGATCGCTGTTCCGGCAGCCTGAGGTGTGTGAGATAGCCCAGGTGCAGTCGTACGTACTGCGGTCCTGGGAGGCGGAGTTCCCCGATCTCGGCGTCGCCAAGACCGAGGGGGGGCCGCGGATTTACCGGCGGGCGGACGTCGAGTTCGTGCTGCGGATCAAGCACCTGCTCTTCGTCGAGGGGCTGACCCTCGCGGGGGCGCGCCGCAAGCTGGTGGGGGAGCGTCCCCAGGAGCCGGTGGCCGACACCGGGCTCGACGATCTGGATCGACTGGTCGGCAGCGACGCGCGCGAGCGTATCCTGCAGGTGAAGCGCGGGCTTCACGAGATCGCCACGCTCCTCGCGCGCGACCTGCAGGAGCCGCCGGCGGCCGACAACCTGTTCGCGCTCGAGGCCAAAGCCTCGAAGCGGGGGGTGAAGAAGAAGCGGTAGTGTTTTCGGGATGTGGCGCAGCCTGGTAGCGCACCTGACTGGGGGTCAGGGGGTCGCTGGTTCGAATCCAGTCATCCCGACCAATTTTCGAGCTTCTCTGGATTTCGTGGTAGCACTATGGTAACAAAACCATGGTGCACGGAAGGCTCGACTCTCTCAAGGCTGCCCCCGGACAGGTCGGCTTCCCCCACACGCAAATCTAAACCCCGCATTCTCAGCGTGGCCGTACTCTGGGGAATCCCCTTGAGATTTCCCAACCATGGGCGCTGTCCACCCCGTCTCATCCACCTGCCCTTGAAGGGAGGGCAGCCAATGTTCAGATCAATGAGTCTCGCCTTCCTGATGGCCGTTACGTTCACCGCCAGGGGGCAGGCGCAGGAGCCGTCCTCCGTCGTTCTACTGTCCGGGCAGTGGTTCCACACTGACATCATGGGGCTCGAGGCCGGAGGCTTGGCGGTCCGCACAAAGGGCCAGGCAGGGTTGATTCCCTTGAAGGATGTCGCCGTCATCCAGTTCGATGCGGCGGCAGCCAGGGTGATGACCCCGGTTGATGCTGCTGCTATCAAGCCGTGCTCGACGGACGACGGTCAATGGGCGATCACGAAACCGGGGGAGCACATCCTATGGCTCGTGAACCAGAAGCTGGAGTCGCGCGAGGTTCGGGGACAACTCTCGGCGATCAGTGGCGCATCGCCTCTCAATATCACCTTCACGACCTCCAGCGGGGCACGTCAATTCTCGTCGAACGAGATCGTCCGAATCATCCTCGAGCGGCCGGCGAAGGATACCTGCTCATCGCCTAGGCAGCCCGAGTAAGGGGCGACGTGGCCTGGAGCCCCGCGACAGGGCGGTCGGCTGTCTCAATCCTGTCAGCGGCGCCGCGTAGACGACGGCCACGGACCAGCGGTGCGCGCGTCTGTGGCGTGCGGCGAACGCGAGGGCCGCTCGAGGGTAAGGAAGTCGGGCCGGATGGGAACATGCGGGAGCGTGCGCTCCGGCGGCGGCTCAGACGGCCTGGAAGCTCACGTGCGCACGCGCGAAGATCGTCGGGCTGCACTTCCACGACCTGCGACGGGAAGCCGGCTCGCGC
>JBDTOB010000257.1:0-4669 GCA_039933435.1 Acidobacteriota bacterium
ACGTAGGCGGCGACGGCAATCATGTCGTCCCCCGACATCTTGTCCACGACCTGCTTCATCAACGGCGACCAGGGGCCTTTGCGGGTGCCCTGCTGGATGTCGAACAGCTGCCGGACGATGTAGCTGGGGGAGCGGCCGGCGATGCCGGGGACCGGGCCGAGGCCCTTGAGATCCGGGCCGTGGCAGATGCCGCATGGCAGCGTTTTGTTGCCGCCGCCGGCCACCAGCGCGGCTCCCTTTTTGAGGCTGCCCGTCGGCACGTAGGCGATAAACCCCGAGTGCGGATCGCGCAGCTCGAAGCGGGTCGCGTCCTCGGGCGTCTCGATGATGCGGTGGCCGATCGGCTCGGTGCCGCCGTCCTTGACGGCGAAGAAGACGTTGCCCGAGAGGCGCAGCTGCGGGACGGTGCTGGTTTCGACGACGCGGATCCACGGCTTCCAGGCGAGCGCCGAGATGTAGCTCGCGGCGTCCTTAATCTCCTCGTCGGTCATCGCCTTGGCCGCCTTGATCATCAGGCCGGTGTTGGTCTTGCGTGGCTCGGCGCTGGTCCGAAGACCGTCCCTGAAGTCGTGCAGCTGCTGGACGACGTAGGCGTAGGGCAGCGCGGCGATCGGGGCATTTTCCGGGCGCCCGAGCCCCTCGGGCATGTGGCACATGCCGCAGCCCAGCACGTCCGGCGCGCGGCCGTGCACGAAGACGTCGGGCATCGGCGGGTGATCGCCGGGAAACCAGTCGGCCACGTTGAAGAAGTCGCGCAGCTGCGGGAGGGTGAATGCCGCGGTGCTGTCCGGGATGTGCTTTGCGGAGGTATCCAGCGGCGGACGCGGGGCCGGCGGACGTACCGCAGCCGATGCTGGGTCGGCTGGCGGCGCCGGCGGGGGCACGCCGTAGGCCCAGAAGGGGGTCCCCGGCGGCGCCGCCTGCGGCTGGGAGACGGACGAGGCCGTCACCGGCGCCGACGCTGTCGCGCTCTGGCCCGGCGCGGGCGGCGCCTGCGCTATGAGGACTCCGCCGGTCAGCGCCGTCGCCAGCGCCGCACTCGCCACGCCGAAAAAATTCCGCATCAGCTGTCAGCCCCCTGAATCGGCGATGGCGCGCAGCCGCGCCGCAATATCGGAAGTCGGTGCGCCAACTATAGCGGATCGTCGTCAGCCGCCGCCGGCAGCGGCTGGTTTGCGTGGTGCGGCCGCCGCTTGTATGCTCCACCGCGGGAGGAAGTCATGGAACGAAAGAAGGCCGGGGAGTTCGATCAGGAGCTCCTGAACATTTTCGACCAGTACGTGCACGGCCAGATCGACCGGCGCGGCTTCCTCGATCGGGCCGGAAAATTCGCCGTCGGCAGCCTGACCGCTGCCGCGCTTCTCGACCTCCTCAGCCCGAAGTTCGCCGAGGCGCAGCAGGTCGCGAAAGATGACAAGCGGATCACCGCCGAATACGTCGAGTATCCGTCGCCCCAGGGATCGGGGAAGATGCGCGGCTACCTGGTGCGGCCGGCGCAGGCCGCCGGCAAGCTGCCGGCCATCCTGGTGGCGCACGAGAACCGCGGCCTCAACCCGCACATCGAGGACATCGCCCGGCGGCTGGCGCTCGACAACTTCATCGCCTTCGCGCCGGATGCGCTGACGCCGCTCGGCGGGTATCCCGGCGACGAAGACAAGGCGCGCACGCTGTTTGCGACGCTCGATGCCGCGAAAACGCGCGAAGACTTCATGGCGGCGGCCGCCTATCTGAAGGCCCGGCCGGACACCACCGGCCGGCTGGGGGCCGTCGGCTTCTGCTGGGGCGGCGGCATCGTCAACATGCTGGCGACGCGGCTGCCCGACCTCGGCGCCGGCGTGCCGTTCTACGGCAACCAGCCCGCGGCCGCGGAGGTCGCGAAGATCAAGGCGCCGCTGCTGATTCAGTATGCGGAGAACGACGACCGCATCAACGCCGGCTGGCCGGCGTTCGAGACCGCGCTCAAGGAGGCCGGGGCCAAGTACACCATGCACAAGTACCCGGGCACGCAGCACGGCTTCAACAACGACACCACCCCGCGCTATGACGAGGCGGCGGCGAAGCTCGCCTGGCAGCGGACCGTGGATTTCTTCAACACGCATCTCAGGGGATAGCTCCATGGCACTCGACACCTCGTTGTCCCGGCGTTCGTTTCTGGCGCTCGCGGGCGCCCTGCCGTTCGCGCTCAAGGCCGCCGCGTCGGCGGCCGGCAAGGTGCCGGTGGGCGTCGAGCTCTACACGGTGCGCGACCAGCTGACCCGCGACCTGCCCGGCACCGTCACCGCGGTGGCCAAGATGGGCTACGAGGTGGTCGAGTTCTATTCCCCCTACTTTTCGTGGACCCCGGAGAAAGCCAAAGAGGTCCGCAAGCTTCTCGACGACCTCGGCCTGAAGTGCCACTCGACGCACAACAGCAGCACGGCGGTCTCCCCCGAGAACATCCAGAAGGCGATCGAGCTCAATCAGATCATCGGCAGCAAGTACGTCATCGTCGCCAGCGCCGGCCAGATCGCCGGCATCGACGGCTGGAAGGGGCTTGCCGACCACCTCAATGCCGCGGCGGCGACACTGAAGGCGTCCGGCATGGCCACCGGGTACCACAACCATCAGACGGAGTGGAGGCCGGTCGAGGGGCAGCGGCCGATGGACGTGCTCGCGGCCTCGACCTCGAAGGACGTGGTGCTGCAGCTCGATGTCGGCACCTGCGTCGAAGTCGGCGCGGATCCGGTGGCGTGGATTGAGAGCCATCCGGGGCGGATCAAGAGCGTCCACTGCAAGGACTGGGCGCCCGGTGAAGGGCGCGGCTACAGCGTCCTGTTCGGCGAGGGAGTCGCTCCCTGGAAGAAGATTTTCGCCGCCGCGGAGTCGGTGGGCGGAATCGAGTACTACCTGATCGAGCAGGAGGAGGGCCCGGCCGACCAGCAGATCCAGCGCGCCGAGCGCTGCCTGGCCAATTACCGGAAGATGCGCGCCTGACTGGCGCCGGAGCCATGATGCCACGCCATTTCAGTCGGCGGGATTTCCTCGAGCGCGCCGCGGGCGCGGCGGCGCTCGCGGCCGTGGCCGGCCGGAACGCCGGGGCGCAGCAGGCCCGCGGCGCCGGGATGTACATCTCCCTGAACGGCTCGGTCGCGCGCGGCGTCGGCTGGCCCGATCTTGCCAGGCTGGCGGCACGCGTCGGCTTTGGCGGCGTGGACTGGAGCCTCGGGTCGGCGAAGACGGCCGGCGTCGATGCGACGAAGGCGCTCTTCGCCGAGCTCAGGATCAGGCCCAGCATCGTCAATCTGCCGATGGCGCGGCCGCTGCCGTTCGGCGGCGATCAGCCGGCCTTCGAGGAGGCCCTGCGCGCGCTCGCGGACGACGCCGCGTTCACCGCGGCGGTCGGCTGCGATCGGATGATGCTGGTGCTGTCGCCGACCGGGCCGGCGCCGAAAGCGGAATATCGCAAGGTCGTCCGCGACCGGTTGGCCGCGATCTCGGAAGTCCTGCAGCGATCGCATCTCGAGCTCGGGCTCGAGTTCCTCGGCGTCCAGCAGTTCCGCGCCGGGCGCGAGGGCGGGCCGCCGCCGAATCCCTTCATCTGGACGCTGCCCGAAACCGTCGCGCTCGCGAAGGACAGCGGCGCCAACATCGGCGTCATCCTCGATGTCTGGCACTGGCACCATTCGGGCGGCACCGTGGCCGACATCCTGGCGGCGCCGGCATCCCGCATCGTCCATGTGCACCTGTCCGACGCGAAAGCGCAGCCACCGGAAGAGGTCCGCGACAACCAGCGCCTGATGCCGGGCGAAGGAGTCATCGACGTCACCGGCTTCCTGCAGGCACTGAAGAAGATCGGCTATGCCGGCGGCGTCAGTCCGGAGCCGCTCGGCCGCGTGCCTGTGGAGATGACGCCGGAAGAGGGGGCTCGCCTGGCGCTCGAGACGACGAAAGCGGCGATGGCCAAGGCGGGCATCGCCGCCTGATCTACAGGCCGCTGCGCTTGAGCGCGTAGGCGATCGCCTCGGTCGGCGCCGGGTAGCTGGTGAGCGCGGTGTTGCCGCGGTAGTCGATGTCGCGGATGCCGATCTCGCTGGTGTAGAACGCATCCACCGTCATGCGCCGCGCCCAGCTGAAGAACTGGATGCCGGGGTCGAGCTCCGGCGACGCATTCCTCCGATACGCAATCCGATCGAGCAGCGCCGCCTGGTCCGCCTCGGATGCGGAGACGAAGTCCACCGCGCCGCGCTCCTTCATCGCCGCGTCCATCCACGCCAGCCCGGTGGTGTAGGTGGTCTTGAGCTGCTCGTTCTCGCTCGTCAGCATGTCGATCCACGCCGCGCACCCCGCGGCGACGGCGCCCGGCGAGCCGTTCTCCACCGGCACGATCAGGTCGGTCAGCCGTTCGAGGGTTCGGTACTCGTGCGGCGTCAGCCCCTTCGGCGTGTAGGCGCCGCCGGCCGCCGCCTGCGCCGCCATCTGATGGACTTCCTGCGCCGCCACCCGATCGACGATCCCGGCGACGCCGAGGGTAAGGGCGAGGCGCCGCAGCGCGTCGCGGCGGGTGATGTCAGACATTGGCCTTCCTCAGTTCTCCCGCCAGGTACTCGGCCGTCCGCCAGGCGAGCGCGACGATAGTATGGGTCGGGTTCTTGTCGGCATTGCTGACGAACGGCGCGGCGTCGGCGACGAA
>JBDTOB010000258.1:0-4666 GCA_039933435.1 Acidobacteriota bacterium
CGAGACCGAAGCGTTGCTGGCGCCGGCGGAAGGGGTCCGGCAGAGCGTGCCGATTGCCGATGGCATCCGTCACGCGATTCCGTCGCAGGCCGACTGCCGCGCCTGCCACATGGCAGGACCGGTCCGGGTACTTGGCGTCTCTGCGCTGCAGCTCTCGCCCGATCGCGATCCCAATGCGCCCCATGCCGAAGCGCCGCAACCCGGCGACATCGATCTGCCCGCCCTGGTGGCGCGCCGACTGGTGCGCGGGCTGCCCCGCACGCTGCTCTCGAGCCCGCCGCGGGTCACCGCCGCCACTCCTACGGCGCGTGCCGCGATCGGCTATCTCCACGCCAACTGCGGCGGCTGCCACACCGACGCCGGCGAGCTCAGCTCGCTGGCCTTCGCGCTCACCTATCGCCTCGGAGAGACCGAAGACAGGCGGCCGGCCGTACTGCTGACCGCCGTCGGCCAGCCGAGCCGCTTCAAGGTTCCCGACGCCGAGGACATCGTCGAGCGCGTCTGCGCCGGACGCCCGGAAAAGAGCGTGGTGCTGGCGCGGATGGCGTCGCGCAATCCGCTGCTGCAGATGCCGCCGCTCGGCAGCCGGGTGGTCGATGCCGATGCGGTGGCGCTCGTACGACGATGGATTGCCGAGGACGTGGTGTCGGTACCTCCGGCGCCCGCACCCCGGTAATGACAGAAGGAGGATGGTGCATGCGACGAAACTGGACAGGGATGGCGGCGGTGACCGCCGCGGCGGTGCTGGTGGCAGGCAGCGCCGGGCTGACGGCCGCGCCGCAGGCGCCGAAGCCGCCGGCGCAGGCCGCAGCCGCAGCCGGGGGGCCGACGGCCAAGCCAAGCCCGGCGGCCGTGGCCAGGGGGAAGTACCTGGTGACGGCGACCGGGTGCAACGACTGCCATACGCCGTCGAAGATGGGCGCCAACGGCCCTGAGCCCGACATGGCGCTGATGCTGTCGGGCCACCCGGCGAGCATGACGCTGCCGCCGCCGCCGGCGCCAAGCGGGCCGTGGATCGTCTCCACCTCGGCCTCGACCACGGCGTTTGCGGGGCCGTGGGGCATCAGCTACACGCGCAACCTGACGCCGGATCCGGAAAGCGGGCTCGGCCAGTGGACCGAGCAGCAGTTCATCGACACCATCCGTACCGGACGCGAGCAGGGCCGTGGCCGCGAGCTGCTGCCGCCGATGCCGTGGCCGATGTACAAGAACTTCAACGACGCCGACCTCAAGGCCATCTTCGCCTACCTGCGCTCGATTCCGGCGATCAAGAACAAGGTGCCGGACCCGGTCCTCGCCGCCCCCCCGAAGTAGCGGCGTCCCGCACGCAAAAAAAGAGGGGGCAGGGTTTCGGCCCTGCCCCCTCGTCGTCGTTCAGCCCAAAAAAATCGGGTGGCGACTCTCGTCGCCACCCGTCAGTAGGAGACCGCGAACGATTCAGGCCGTTAGAACTGGAAGCGGATCTGGGCCTGGATCGTCCGGTTGTAGTTGCCGGTATTGACGCCGCCGTCGGGCGAGCGGTTGACCGCCGCGGTGGCGGCGCCGAAGCCGGCGTTGCGCGGCGTCAGCCGCGCCGGATCGAGTGAACCGTCCGGCAGGTACTGCGAGTTGCGGACGGTCAGGTCGGTCGGGCTGACGTACTGGATGGTGCTGTTGCGGTTGCTGATGATGTAGGTGTTGAGCGCGTTGAAGGCGTCCAGCCGGAGCTGCAGCTGGCGGCTGCCGCCGAGGCGGATGTTGCGCGCCACGGCCAGGTCGAGCGTTTTATCCGGGCAGCCGACCAGGATGTTGCGGCCGGATTCCAGGCCCAGGCTGTTGTAGGTCGGGCCGGTCACCGAGGCGACGTTGAACTGGTTGTACTGGTTGCTCGAGCAGCCCGATCCCGGGTCGCCGACATACTTGATGCGGGCGCCGTAATCCGGCGATCCGGTCAGGTTGACGCTGCCGCCGTTGTTCTGGTAGCTGTAGCCGAGGTCGTAGCGATTGCCCGATCCGGCGGTGAACAGCCCCGACAACTGCCAGTCGTTGAGGATCAGACCGGCGGCGCGCAGCCCGGCGTTCGGCGTCGGGATGCGCGGCAGCTGCCACACGAAGTTGGCCTTGAGCAGGTGGCGCTGCAGGTTGAGGTCCTCGAGCAGCTTCTCATAAGCGCCCTGATCGGCGCGGACCGAGACGGTGCCATCGGCGGCGTGCTCCAGGCGCTTCTGCAGGCCGGTGTTGCCCTTGAGCGACAGGCTCAGCACGTAGTTGACACCGAACGAGAACCCGTCCCGGAACCGCCGGTTGAGGGCGGTCTGAATCGAGTGGTAGGTGTCGTAGAACTCGGTGGTGTTCTGGTTGATGTTGCTCAGGCCGCGATAGGGACGCAGCAGGTTGGTGGTGTAGGCGGTCGCGCCCGGCACCGCGCTTGCGGCCTTGGTCTGATCCTGGTACTGCGGCTGATACGCCGTGCCGAAGTCAACGGAGTTGAGGTTGATCGTCGTCCCCCCCTGCAGGTTACCCAGCCGGTCGTAGCCGTGGTTGCCGACGTAGGAGACGTCCAGCGAGGTGACCCACGGCAGCGCCATCTGCACGCCGGTCTGCCACTGCGCCGAGGCCGGCACCTTGGCCTTGTACTGGAAGATGACCATCGCCGGCACCGGCTGGGTGCTGAGGCCGGTCCCGAGCGTCTGCAGCATGCCGTTGCGCAGGTCCTGCGAGGTGGCAATCGGCGGGTTGCCCGGGATCGAGAACACGGTGTTGCCGTCGGGGCGGTCGTAGAAGATGCCGCCGCCGGCGCGGAGGACGATGCGCTGGGTGCCGGTGAGGTCATACGCCGCGCCGAAGCGCGGGCCGACGACCAGCTTGGGCCAGGTGTAGCCGGTCTTGGCGATGCCGTCGCCGGCGCGGACAATGCCGTTCAGCGGATTGCCGGACCCGGGGATCGGTGTCGCAATCGCAGCCTGGGTATTGGATGCCCCCGGCGCCGTCAGGATCTGGCCGGTGCGCGGATCCATGGCGTTCAGGGTATTGCCTGAGCAGGTCGCCGCGCCGTTGCTGCAGCCCGGCACGTAGAGCACCGGCGCCGCCGACAGCTTCCACTGGTTCGGGAAGAAGTTCGACATCTGCTGGAACTGGTCGTACTGCGGCTGCTGGTGGGTGAAGCGGAGGCCATAGTCCATGGTCAGCCGGTTGGTGACCTTCCAGTTGTCCTGAACGTAGGCTTCGGTGTTGTTGTAGAGCATGCTTCCCTCGATGAACTGGGAAGACTGCAGGTACTGGGTGAAGACGCCGGTCGCGGCGTTGGCGTAGCCGAAGCCGGTGTCGAGGGCGTTGTTGGTGTTGTTGCCGAAATCAACGTAGCCCTGGAAGCTCAGGTTGGCGACGCCACCGGCGCCGGTGTTCTGCGCCTTGAAGCTGTGGTTGTTGTAGAAGCCGGTCTTCATCGTGTGCCGGCCCGCCACCTTGGTCAAGCTGACCGCGACGTCCTGGGTGCGGTTGATGTTGAGCCAGCCGGGGTAGCGCTGGTTCGGCGGCGCCGCGCCAATGCGGCCGCCCCAGCCGAAGACTGGCGGCAGATTGAGCTTGGTCCCGTCCCAGAACGCCGGCTTGATGTCCTGCATCGTCTGGAACGCGTAGTAGCTCGGATTCACCACACCGGCATCGGGATACAGGAGCGGGAAGTTGGCCAGGCCGTTGAGCCGATTGGCGGAGTCGTTGACGAGGACGCCACCTTCGTTGCCGCCGGTCAGCTCGTTGCGGATGAAGCCGTAGGTGCCTTCGAGGAAGGTCGTCGGGCTGATGGTGTAGTTCGCCGTCACCCCGTAGTTGGTGATGAACGGATACGGGCTGAGCACGTCGGTGAACCCGGGAATCAGTCCGGGCGAGACCCATGGCTTCTCGCGCTGGCCGGCGTACTTGCCGGTGACGCGGATTTTCGACGACAGCTGATAGTCGACCCGGAGCGCCGGCTGCTGGATCGTCCGCTTGACCTTGGGCGGATCGAGCTGCAGGTTGTAGTTCGAGTTCACGGTCTGGGCGCGGTTCGGCTGGGGATAGCGGCTGAGGACCGCGAGGCCGGTCCCATAGAGGCTGCTCGCCGGGATCTTCCCGAGCACGCCGCCGTCAGCGAAACAGCCCGCGGTGTTCGTGGTGGTGCAGGGCAGCGTCGAATTGGGGTCGTGAATGGTGTTGAAGAGCGCACCGTTGTTGTCGAGCGTCTGCGAGAAGTCCCCGGCCCGCTCGAGCGCGGTCGGCACCCGCAGGCGAATCGGGTTGCCACCGTTGATCGGGTTGTTGGTGGGGCGATATTCGTGGCTGTAGAAGAAGAACAGCTTGTTGCCACCACCTGGCTTGCCGACCGGGCCGCCAATCGAATAGCCGAGCGTCTTCGACGTCGACTTCGGCTTGGGGTCCTTGTTCTTGGCGTTGACGTAAGAATTCGTGTACCAGTCGGAATTGCCCTGCAGGTCGTAGGCCGACCCGTGGAAGCGGTTGGTGCCGCTCTTGGTGACGGCGGTGATCTGCAGACCGCTCGAGCGGCCGTATTCGGCCTGGTAGCCCTGGGTCAGGATCTTGACCTCGGCGATCGACTCGATGTTGAGGGCGATCATCTGGCCGTTGTTGCCGGTGTCCATGGCCGAGATGCCGTCCATCATGATGTTGTTCTGACCGACGCCGCCGATGC
>JBDTOB010000259.1:0-4648 GCA_039933435.1 Acidobacteriota bacterium
TGATCGAGGTCAACCGCATCATCTCCGAGCATCTCGACAGCCGCAGCTTCATCACCATGACCTACGCGGTGATCGACATGCGCCGCGGCGTGATGACGTTCTGCCGCGCCGGCCATACGCCGCTCATCTACCTGCCGGGGCCGTCGCCGGCCGCCCCGCTCGCGCAGGTGCTGACGCCGAACGGCATGGTGGTCGGCCTCGGCATCGACGGCGCGGCGGAGAAGTTCGTCGAGCTGCTCGACGAGCAGGCGCTCGACCTCTCCGACGGCGACGTCATCGTGCTCTACACCGACGGCATCTCCGAGGCGATGAACGCCGCCAGCGACCTGTTCGGCGACCTGCGCCTCAGCCGGCTGGTCGAGGAGCACGGCCATCTCGACTCCGGGGAGCTGCGGGAGCGCATCCTCCGCGAGATCGAGGCCTTCGTCGGCGCCGCGGACCAGCACGACGACATGACGATGATTCTGCTGAAGGTGGACCGGGTGTTCGCCTCGGCCGGCCGGGTGGCGGTGTGACCTCCGTGACCCGCGTTCCCTCGAAAGGCGTGCGCCGCTGACCATGTCCGATCTCGTTGTCGTCTTCCGCACGCCGTCGCAGAGCGAGGCGGAGGTGGTGCGCGGCCTGCTGGAGTCGCACGGCATTGCCGCGATGATTGCCACCGACCTGTCGCGGACCGCGTTTCCGCTGACGCTGAACGAGCTGCGCATCGCGGTGCCGGCCGAGGAGGGCGATCAGGCGAAGCGGCTGATCGCCAGCCATCGCGACGAGAGCGGGACCGGGCGGGTGGTGCCGTTCGGGACGGAGCTCGAACCGCTCGAGCGCCGCATCGGCTACCGCTTCAGGGATCGCGGCCTGCTCGAGCACGCCCTGACGCACCGTTCGCGCGTCCACGAGGACGCCAGTGGTGGGGTGTTCGACAACGAGTCGATGGAGTTTCTCGGCGACTCGGTGCTGGGCTTCGTCATTGCCGACCTGCTGTTCCGCGAGTTCCCCGAACACAACGAAGGGCAGAAGTCGAAGCTCAAGGCGTCGCTGGTGTCGTCGGCGTCGCTGGCGCGGCTGGCGGAGAAAATTGACATCGGCCACTACCTGATCCTCGGGCGGGGCGAGGAGAAGACCGGCGGACGGCTCAAGCACGCGCTGGTTGCGGACTGCTACGAGGCGCTGATTGCCGCCGTCTACCTCGACGGCGGGGTCGAGGCGGCGCGCAGCTTCATCACGCGGCAGTTCGCGGATCTGATCGAGGAAGCGCGGCGGACCGGGGCGCACGCGGCCTTCACCGAGGATTACAAGTCGGCGCTGCAGGAGTGGCTGCAGTCGCAGGACCTCGGCTTGCCGGTCTACCGGCTGGCCGCGGAGGTCGGACCGGCGCACCGCCGGATGTTCGACGTCGAAGTGCTGGTGAAGGGCGAGCCGGCGGGGCGGGCCGAGGGGCGGACCAAGAAGGAAGCCGCCCAGGCGGCGGCGCGGCAGGCGCTCGAGCGCCTCAAGCACCCGTCCTGATCAGTCGATTTCGATAATGCCCCAGGACTTGTCGGGCTCCGGGGCCGGCTCGGGGCTGCCGGCGAGCGCCATCGCCGGGCCGGGCTGCGGCAGCCGCGCCTGCACGTAGGCGTGGACCTCGCGGGCCATGTCCTCGTCGGTCGGCGGCGTCGGCTGGCCATGGAGGCGCACCCACAGCCGCAGCATCGGATCGACGAAGCTGTAGCGCTTCTGCCGCGAGACGATGAGGTCGACGTCCTCGAGCCACGACAGGTAGTCCTTGGTCGAGCCCGGGGTGCGCTGCAGCCGCAGCGAGATCTCGGTCAGCGTCAGCGACTCTTCATCCGCCAGCACATCGAGGATCGCCTTGAGCGCGCCGTAGCCGCGGGCGCGGTGGAGCCGCAGCTCGTAGCTGAAGCGGCAGGCGGCGGCCATCGTCCCGCCCGGCGCCAGCAGGGCGCTCAGCGCGCTGACCGGATCGGCGGCGCCGCGCGGCCCCATCGCTTCCGACGCCTCGGCGACCATGCGCGCGTAGATCGGCCGGCCGTCGGCGATGGCGTGAACCAGGTGCGCCAGGTCGTCGCGGGCGCGGTCGTCCTCGTCTTCGATTGCGCCGGAGAGCGAGCGCGCCGCCGGGCGGGTCGGCAGCGTGGCGCGGATCTCGGCGGGGGAGAGCGGCGCCACCTGGATGATCTCGAATTGCGACGGGGCGTCGCGCAGCAGCCGGTGGGCGCGCGCCGCGTAGCGCGTGGTCAGCACGAAGCGGTTGCCGCTGGCCGCCAGCACCGCGACCAGATCGCGCAGCACCGTGCGCAGCCCGGGAAAGCTCTCGAAGGTGCGCAGCTCGAGGAACTCGTCGAGCAGGAAGGTGGCGGGGGCGCCGTCGTCGGCGCGCGCGGTGTCGAGGAACGCCAGCGCCGCGTCGAAGGCGGCGCGGGCGCCCGGCTCACCGGCGGCGCCGCGGTGCAGGTGCGCCGCGAACGGGGAGGCGCCGCGGATGGCCGCCACGAAGCGCTCCGGGGTGGTCGCCGCCGTCTCGACGTCGACGTACTGCGCGGACGCGTGCCCGAGCAGGTCGCGCAGGCGCAGCAGCAGCGAGGTCCGGCCGCTGCCGCAACCGCCGAGCAGCACCGGCACGCGGGCGCCGCCGGACGGGGAGGCCTCGAGAGCCGCGAGCACGCGGCGTTCGAGCGCCGGCCGCTCCGGAATCATCATCGCGGGGACCCCCCGTGCGTGGTACGTGACAGCCTGTGCGGCCGTGGGTGAATGATGGGCATCGGCGAATTGAACAGCGGTCAGTCGATGGCTGTGGCGCGTCGAAGAATAGCAATCTAGAAACGTACGCGGTCGTTGTCAAATTGAAATTGAAAAATTTCTTACTTGACTTCGACCGCGCACGACAATTCAAGCGAGCCGTCGGCGACGATCGCCGCGATCGCCTCGATATCGGGCGATGGCGGGCGATCGCCGGCAAGGTGCGGCACGATCGAGCGCACGCGCGCGTGGACGCGCTGCAGCGGCGGCGACGGCCGCAGCGGCGCGAGCAGGTCGAGCGCCTGGCAGGCGCAGAGCATCTCGATGGCGACGACCAGCGTGGCGAGCTCGAGGGCGCGCGCGGCCTTGAGCGCGGCGCCCATGCTCATGCTGACGTGGTCCTCGCGGTTGGCCGAGGTCGGAATGGTGTCGGCGCTGGCAGGATGGCAGAGCGTCTTGATCTCGGACACCAGCGCGGCGGCGGTGACCTGCGCCATCATGTAGCCGGAGTGCAGCCCGCTGGCGGTGGTCAGGAACGCCGGCAGGCCGCTCAGCGCCGGGTTGACGAGCCGATCCGAACGGCGCTCGCTGATGGTGACGAGCTGGGCGAGCGCCAGCGCGGTGACGTCGGCGGCGATCGCCACCGGGGCGCCGTGAAAGTTGCCGCCCGAGACGATCTCCCCGGCGTCCGCGAAGACCATCGGATTGTCGGTCGCGGCGTTGAGCTCGATGGCGATGCTGGCGCGGGCGAAGGCCAGCGCGTCGCGCGCCGCGCCGTGGACCTGCGCCGCGCAGCGCAACGAGTAGGCGTCCTGGACGCGGCCGCAGTGCTCGTGCGAGCGGTTGATGGCGCTGCCGTCGAGGAGGGCGCGGATGTTGGCGGCCGAGTCGCGCTGCCCGGGATACGGCCGGGCGGCGTGGATGCGCGGATCGAACGGGTGCATCGAGCCGCGGAGGGCGTCGATCGACAGCGCTGCGGCCAGGTCCGCGGCCCGGGCCAGCCGTCCGGCGCCTTCGATCGCCAGCGCCGCGATCGCGGCCGACGGCTGGGTGCCGTTGATCAGCGCCAGGCCCTCCTTCGGGCCGAGCGCCAGCGGCGACAGGCCGGCGAGCTGCAGCGCCTCGCGGCCCGGCCGCTCGCGCGGGTCGTCGCCGACCGTCGCCGCGCCTTCACCCACCAGCACCAGCGAAAGGTGCGCCAGCGGCGCGAGGTCGCCGCTCGCCCCGACCGAGCCGCGGCTCGGCACAGAGGGATGGACGCGGCGGTTGATCAGATCGATGAGCCGCTCCAGCGTGGCGCGGCGGATCCCGGAGTAGCCCTTCGCCAGGATGTTCGCGCGCAGCACCATCGCGGCCCGGACCGCGCGCACCGGCAGGCGCTCGCCGACGCCGGCGGCGTGGCTGCGCAGCAGATTGAGCTGCAGGGCGCCGAGCGCGTCGGCGGCAATCGGCGTTTCGGCGAGCGCCCCGAAGCCGGTATTGATGCCGTAAGCCGCGGCCGACCCCGCGGCCGCGCGCTCGACCACCAGCCGCGCCGCGTCGACGCGCGCCGCCGCCGCGGGCGCCAGCGCCACCTCGGCGCCGTCGGCGGCATCGAGCAGGGCCGCGAGGGAGAGCGAATCGCCGTCGAGCAGAATCATGACGTCGGAACGGATGCCGCGTCCCCCGCGCGGATTGGCGGGCGGGCCCGCGGGGGTTGAAGGTAGAATACTGCACCTATGAACATCGCGGTGCTCGGCGCGCAGTGGGGTGACGAAGGCAAGGGCAAGATCGTGGATCTGCTGACGCCGAACTTCGACATTGTCGCGCGGTATCAGGGCGGACACAACGCCGGCCACACGGTCTACGCCAACGGGCGCAAGTTCGTGCTGCGGCTGCTGCCCTCAGGCATTCTCCACGACGGCATCACCTG
>JBDTOB010000260.1:0-4640 GCA_039933435.1 Acidobacteriota bacterium
CCCATCACGCCGCCGACGTGGTGCTGCGGCGCGAGGTCGAGACCATCAGCGATCGCGTGCCGCGCAACGCGACGCTCGACGGTCTCCTCGCCGCACATCATCTCGGCACGCCTTCCGTTCAGGCGGTCGTGGCGGCGGTGCGGCGGGTGTTCGATGCGCGCCAGATCCGAGCCGATCGTCCCTTCACGCTGGTGCGCTTTTTCGACGGCCGGCTGCGCGAGTTCGAGTATCGGATCGACATGGACCGGGTCCTCCGCGTCGTCGTCGGCGCCGACCCGGGCTCCGCGGTGGCCACGGTGGTGACGCTCGCGAAGTCCACCGCGCCGGTGGCGGTGCACGGACAGATCGACGCCGCGCATCCGTCGCTGATCGCGGCGGTGGATTCAACCGGAGAGACGATCCAGCTGGCGCTGTCGCTGGCCGGCATGTTCGCCGGGCAGATTGATTTCGAGAGCGACCTGCAGCCCGGCGACGCCTTCGAGGTGCTGGTCGAGAAGTCGACGCGCGACGGCGAGTTCGCCGGCTACGGTGACATTCTCGGGGCGCGGCTGCTGGTCGATGGACGCGAACACCAGGCCTTTCGCTGGAAGGACCCGCAGAGCGGCGCCGCGGCGTTCTACGACGAGAACGGACGGTCGCTGAAGCGCTTCTTCCTGCGCTCGCCGCTGCGGTTCGAGCCGCGGGTCACCTCGCGCTTCTCGCGCAGCCGCCTGCACCCGGTGTTCCGGACCTACCGCGCTCATCTCGGCGTCGATTACGCGGCGCCGCCGGGGGCGCCGGTGGTCGCGGTCTCGGGCGGCACGGTGGTGTCGGCCGGCTGGAGCGGCGGCGGCGGCAACATGGTGCGCCTGCGCCATGCGAGCGGCTTCGAAAGCTACTACCTGCACCTCTCGGCCTTCGCCAAGGGAATTCGTCCCGGGCAGCACGTCGAGCAGGGGCAGCTGATCGGCCGGGTCGGATCGACCGGGACCGCCACCGGTCCGCATCTCGACTACCGGCTGCGGAAGAACGGCGTCTTCGTCGACCCGCTCGCCGAGCACCGGCGCCTGCCGCCGGGCGAGCCGATTCCGGCCGGCTTGCTGGCCGGGTTCCAGGCGGTGCGCGATCAGGTGCTCGACCGGATCGCGACCGCGTCCGCCGCCGATCCCGCGCTCGCAGTGGCCGACGCCGTTCCCGCGTCCCGCTGAGCGCCACCCGCGCCCGCCCCGCCCGCGCCCGCCGCGCTACAATATGCGGATGGCCTCGATCCATCCGTTCCGCGCCTTGCGTCCCTCTCCCGCCCACGCCGCCGCGGTCTCGTCCGTGCCCTACGACGTCGTCACCACCGAGGAGGCGCGGCAGCTGGCGGCCGGCAATCCGCTGAGCTTTCTCCGCGTCACCCGCTCGGAAGTGGACCTCCCGCCCGGTACCGATCCCTATGACGCCGGCGTCTACGATCGTGCGCGCGAGAACCTGGCGGCGCTGCGCGAGCAGGGGGCGCTGGTCGCCGACGAAGCCCCGGCGCTCTATCTCTACCGGCTCCGCATGGGCGGCCATGAGCAGGCCGGCGTCGCCGGCTGCTTCTCCCTCGACGAGTACGACGCCGATCTGATCAAGAAGCACGAGCGCACCCGGCGCGACAAGGAAGACGATCGCACGCGTCACATCGTCGAGACCCGCGCCCAGACCGGGGTGGTGTTCCTGACCTACCGGGCGGCGGCCGGCATCGACGCCGTCGCCAGCCAGGTATCGGCCGGCGAGCCGGTCTACGACTTCACGGCGGACGATGGGGTGCAGCACACCGTGTGGCGCGCGGGCCTCGACCAGACCGGCGCCCTGGTGGAGGCGTTCGCCAAGGTGCCGGCGCTCTACATCGCCGATGGCCACCACCGGGCGGCCAGCGCCGCGCGGGCGCGGACGGAGCTCGGCGGGAGCACGGAAGAACTGGCGGCTGGCGCCGACACCTTCATCGCGGTGGCGTTTCCCGACGCGCAGATGCAGATCCTGCCCTACAACCGCACCGTCAAGGACCTCGGCGGGCGCACGCCGGAGGCGTTTCTCGACGAGGTGCGGACGCGGGTGCCGGTCAGCCACGGCCCGGCGTCGCCGGCGAAGCAGGGCGACGTCTCGATGTATGTCGGCGGGCGGTGGTACACCGTGGCGATCGGCGGCGCCGCGGCGGCAGACGAGTCGCGCGCCAGCGGCCTCGACGTGGCGCGGCTGCAGCACGCCGTGCTCGAACCGGTGCTCGGCATCGGCGACATCCGATCCGACAAGCGGATTGACTTCGTCGGCGGCGCCCGCGGCACGAAGGCCCTGGAGCAGGCGGTCGATTCCGGCCGCGCCGCGGTGGCCTTCTCGATGTTCCCGGTGACGATTGCCGACCTGATCGCGATTTCCGACGCCGGCGGGATCATGCCGCCGAAGTCGACGTGGTTCGAGCCCAAGCTCAGGGACGGGCTGCTGGTGCACCTGATATGAAGGTGCTGGTCGCCGACGCGTTCGAGCAGAGCGGCATCACCGGGCTCGAGGCGGCCGGCTGCGAGGTCGTCTACGAGCCGGAGCTCAAGGACGATCGCCTTGCCGAGCGGATCCGCTCGTCGCAGGCCGACGTGCTGGTGGTGCGCGGCACCAAGGTCACCGGCGCGATGCTCGACGCCGGGCGGCTGGCGCTCGTCGTCCGGGCTGGCGCGGGCTACAACACGATTGACGTCGCCGGCGCCTCGGCGCGGGGCATTTACGTCTCGAACTGTCCCGGCCGGAACGCCATCGCGGTCGCGGAGCTGGCCTTTGCCCTGATCCTGTCGCTCGACCGGCGGGTGCCCGACAACGTCGCCGCGCTGCGCGCCGGGCGCTGGGACAAGAAGGAGTTTTCCCGGGCGGCGGGGCTCTACGGCCGCACCCTCGGCCTGCTCGGCGTCGGCCACATCGGCCGCGAGATGATCCGCCGGGCGGCGGGCTTCGGGATGCCGTGCGTGATCTGGAGCCGGAGCCTGGCCGGGCTTGACCGGCCGCTGTCGGACCAGGAGGCGCGGGACCTCGGCGTCGAGGGCGCCAGCCGCAGCATCCCGATCGCTATTGCCCCGACCCCGGGCGACGTCGCGGCGCGCGCCGACGTTCTCAGCGTCCACCTGGCCCTGACCGCGGAGACCCGCGGCCTCGTCAGCGCCGACGTCCTCGGCCGGCTCAAGCCCGGCGCGATGCTGATCAACACCGCCCGCGGCGAGATCGTCGACCACCAGGCGCTGGCGGCGGCGGTGGAGACGCGCGGCGTGCGCGCCGGCCTCGACGTCTTCCCCGGCGAGCCGGCTACCGCCACCGGCGACTTCCACGACGAGCTGCTGACCCAGCCCGCGGTCTACGGCACGCATCACATCGGCGCCTCGACCGAGCAGGCGCAGGAGGCGATTGCCGCCGAGACCGTCCGCATCATCCGCAGCTACGCGGAAACCGGGCGCGTGCCGAACGTCGTCAACCTGGCGCGGCGGACGCCGGCGACGCACATGCTGGTGGTCCGGCATCGCGACCGGCCGGGGGTGCTGGCCCACGTGTTCGATCTGCTTCGCGGCGCCAACCTCAACGTCCAGGAAACCGAGAACATCGTGTTCGAGGGGGCCGAGGCGGCGGTGGCGCGGATCAATCTCGACGGCGAACCGCCGGCCGCGCTCCTCGAGCGCCTCAAGGCCGGCAACGCGGACATTCTCGATTTACAGGTAGTCGGACTTTCGTAGAGGTGGTGCAGATGGCGACGACAACGCGGATTTTCAATTTCTCGGCGGGCCCCGCGGTCCTGCCGCTCGAGGTGCTGGAGCAGGCGCAGCGCGATCTGCTGTCACTGCCGGGGGTCGGCATGTCGATCCTCGAGATCAGCCACCGCTCGAAGCCGTTCGAGGACATCCTCGCCGGTTGCGAGGCCGACCTGCGGTCGATCGCGAAGATCCCCGACAACTACAAGGTGCTCTTCCTTCAGGGGGGCGCCAGCCTGCAGTTCTCGATGGTGCCGATGAACATCCTGCCGGCCGGCGGCTCGGCCGATTACATCGTCACCGGCGCCTGGTCCCAGAAGGCGGTCAAGGAAGCCAAGCGCGTCGGCGCCGTCAAGATCGCCGCCACCACCGAGGCGGGCAACTTCACGCGGGTGCCGGCACAGCCGGAGCTGACGCTCGACCCGAAGGCCGCCTACCTGCACTACACCACCAACAACACCATTTTCGGCACCGAGTTCGCCTACGTCCCCGACGCCGGCGCCGTGCCGCTCGTGGCCGATGCGTCGTCCGACATTCTCAGCGGGCCGCTCGACGTCTCGAAGTTCGCGCTGATCTACGCCGGCGCCCAGAAGAACCTCGCGCCCGCGGGGGTGACGCTGGCGATCGTCCGCGACGACATGCTGGCGCGGACGCCGTCGACGATTCCGACGATGCTGCAGTACGGCATCCATGCCGAGAACCAGTCGATGTACAACACCCCGCCGGTGTTCCCGATCTACGTCATGCGGCTGGTGCTGACCTGGCTGAAGCAGCAGGGGGGCCTCGAGGCGATGGGCGAGCGCAACGCCCGCAAGTCCGGTTTGATCTACGCCGAGATCGACCGCACCGGCTTCTACCGCGCCCACGCCGAGCAGGGCAGCCGCTCGCGGATGAACGTCACCTTCCGGCTGCCGA
>JBDTOB010000261.1:0-4633 GCA_039933435.1 Acidobacteriota bacterium
GGCGTTCGGTTCGGCACTGCCCGGATCAGGACGACCCGCGGCCGTCGTCGATCGCATACGGCCAGCGCTGCGGTCGCGACAGCATCGCGTTCGCCTCGTCGTCATTGCGGAACCGCTCCCGGCGCGGATCCCAGAACAGCTTCCGCCGGGTCTTCATGGCGATGTGGTGGAGCAGGCAGGCCGAGCAGGAGCGATGCGCGATCTCCACCGGCGCGATCGGCTGGCGGCGGGACTGCACGCACTCGAGCCAGTTGCCGTGATGGTCCGCGCTTTCGTACAAGTGGATCTCGTCCGGGCCGATGACCGAGGTGATGATCTTCGGATCGCTCGCGGAGAGGGCCGTCGGATCCTGTAACTTCGCTTCGCGGTCGGTGATCCGGCCGTCCCCGCGCGACACGAACACCCATCCCTCGGTGCCGATGAACTTGATGCCGTTGGTGAACTCGCCGCTGACAATCATCCGAACGCCATTGGCATAGACCGCTTCGGTCCTGAAAGGACCGTGCACGTTCCACAGCCCGCTGGCGGGGAACTCGGCCGTCCCCCAGATTTCCACCGGCCCCGTGTACTCGGTGTCCATGGCCCAGTGGGCGCTGTCGACGTGGTGCGCCCCCCAGCCGGTGATCATGCCGGCGCCGAACTGCTCGCAGCGCAGCCATCCCGGCCGGTCGTACCCCTCCTGCGGATGGACGCGCTGCTCGGTGTAGGGCACCACGGGGGTCGAGCCGAGCCACATGTCGTAATTGAGGTTGGCCGGAACCGGCATGGCCGGCTCCTCGTCGCCCGAGGGGTCGCCCGGCAGCCCCACCTCGACGGTCTGGAGCTCGCCGATGCGGCCGTTGCGGACCAGCTCCGCCGCATAGCGGAACTGGGGCGAGGATCGCTGCTGGCTGCCGATCTGGAAGATGCGTCCGGAGCGGTGGACGGCATTGCTCATCGCCCGTCCCTCGGCAATCGTCAGCGACGCCGGCTTCTGCAGGTAGACGTCCTTGCCGGCCTCTACGGCATCGACGGCAATCAGCGCGTGCCAGTGATCCGGCGTGCTGACGACCACGGCGTCGATGTCCTTGTTGGCCAGCAGCTCGCGATAGTCGGCGTAGGTCGTGACCCCGTCGTGCGGCTTGCCGCTCTGCCCGGCGTAATGCCCGTTGACCAGCGTCTTCGCGTCCGCCACCCGCCGGCTGTCGAGATCGCAGACGGCGACGATGCGCCCGGCGTCGTGCTTCCACAGCCCGGGGAGGTCGTGGGTTCTGGAGATGCGGCCGGTGCCGATCGCCCCGATGTTGACCCGCTTGCTCGGGGCGCCGGCGCCCAGCACGGAAGCCGGCACGATCGCCGGAAAGCCGCCGATCAAAGAGGTGGCGACCGCGCCCGTGCCGGCGGCGGCCATGAATCTCCGCCGCGAAATGCCGTCCGTGCGAGTGCTGCCCATGACTGCTCCTGCCGACGGGCCGGCGTGCCGTCCGTGGAAAACGGTTCGTGACCGCGATGATTATCTGTCTGAACAGCGTCGTTGCAACGCCACTCGAAACCGCCGTGCGGATGGCCTGCGCCAACAGTATCTCGGTATCGCTCGCAGGGAAGGCCTCAGCGCGCCGGCTTGTGCGTCATCGGCACGAAACGCACCGGCAGGGTACGCAGCGTCTCCGTGCCCGTCGCCGTCCGCCGCAGGATCCGCAGCTCCTGGATCCCGGTCCCGACCGGAATCGCCATCAGCCCGCCGACCGCGAGCTGCTGCACCAGCGCCGGCGGCACGTCGTCGGGAGCGGCGGTCACCATGATGCGGTCGTACGGGGCATGCTCCGGCCAGCCCAGATAGCCGTTCCCGGTGCGAACCTCGACGTTGTGGTAACCCAGTACGGCGAGCTGGTCGCGCGCGCGAGCCGCCAGCTCCGGCACCACCTCCATGGTGTAGACCTCGCGCACCAGCAGCCCCAGCACCGCCGCCTGATAGCCCGACCCGGTGCCAATCTCGAGGACCCGATCTGACGGCGCGAGCTCCAGCGCCTCGGTCATGAACGCGACGATGTAGGGCTGGGAGATGGTCTGCGAGTGGCCGATGGGCAGCGGCGCGTCGTGATACGCCGAGGCCCGGGCCGCCGGCGGGACAAAGAGGTGGCGGGGCACCGCCCGGATCGCCTCGAGGACGCGCGAGCTGCGGATGTCGCGGGCGCGCAGCTGCTCGTCCACCATGCGGCGGCGCTCCGCCTCCCAGTCAGGCTCGGACCGCGGCGGGTGTTCCCCTGCGCTGCTGCAGGCAAGCACCAACAACAGGGTGACGAGGGCCGAGCCGGCCCAGACCTGCGGCGCCATCCGGATCATGGTACTCCGATAAGGACGGCGCCACGGGGGACGGCGTCCTCTTTAGGGGAACTCCCGAGCTGGCACAGGCGCTGTTTCGTCGAAAACTCTCGAAATTCAACCGGCTCGGGGTTGGCACGACAGTTGGTTCATTTCCGGGGGGAGATTCACCATGGCCTACAGACGAGTGATTGCAGGGTGGGTGCTGGCGGGGGCGCTCGCCGCACCCGCATTCGCGGGAGAGGGGGGCGATCAGCGCCGCCGCGGCAATGGCGAGCAGACGGCGCGGCAGGCGCCGCAGGGGGACCGGCGGGGGGCCGAGCGCGCGGTGCCGCGCTCGTCCGCGCCGCCGCGCCAATACGACAGCCGCCGCGAGTATCAAACCGAGCGCCGGGAGGTCCGCCCCTACGTTGAGCGGCGGCAGATCCAGCGGCCGTACTACCAGGGTCCGTCATACGCCAACCGGGGCTACGGTCGGCGGACGGTGATCGTGCCCCGCATCATCAGGCCCAGCATCGTGACCATCGCGCCGTACCGGCCCTATGTCTACCGACCGAGCTACGGTATCGGCTACTACGGCGCCGGCGGCGCCTATCCCTATGGCTACACGCCCCGCGGCTACTACAACCCGGTTCCGGGGCGCTACTACGGCGGCGTGCGGATCACCGAGGCTCCGCGCGACGGCCAGGTCTTCGCCGACGGCTACTACGTCGGCACCGTCAACGACTTCGATGGCGTGTTCCAGCACGTCAATCTCGAGGCTGGCCGCCATCGGATCGAGATCGACGCACCCGGATTCCAGCCCGTCGCGTTCGACGTCATGGTGCAGCCGGGGCGCACCATGACCTTGCGCGCGGACATGTATCCGTACTGACCCGGGCAACCGCGGGCGTCCGGATTGGCAGTGCCGAACCGGACGCCCGATTCCTCCTGCCCGCGCTCCGTCCCGCCGCGGGCGCAATCCGCCGTATGATGGCGCGAGTCTCATGAGCACCCGACTGCTTCTCCCCATCCTGGTGGCCGCGGTATTTGGCACCTGGCCGGCGGCACCCCCGGATCCACTCTTCAAGGGGCCGGTCGCGGTTGCCGGCGGGCAGATCTCCGGCGTCCCCGGCGACGATCCCGCGATCACCGCCTTCACAGGCATCCCGTTCGCCGCGCCCCCGATCGGACCGCTCCGCTGGCGCGCCCCCCGGCCGGTGATCCCCTGGACCGGTGTCCGCACGGCGGATCACCTCTCACCGAGCTGCATCCAGACGATCGTGTCCGGCAAGCAGCCCTGGACCTACGAGTTCATGGCCCACGGCGAGATCAGCGAGGACTGCCTCTACGCCAATGTCTGGACGCCGGCGAAGGCGGCGTCCGAGCGGCGCCCGGTGTTCGTCTACATCTACGGCGGTGCCAATGTCGAAGGCTCCACCGCCGTTCCGCTCTACGACGGCGAAGGGCTCGCCCGCAAAGGCCTCGTCGTCGTCACCTTCAACTACCGGGTCGGCGTGCTCGGGTTCTTCACGCATCCGGCGCTGCGCGAGGAAGCGGAGTATCACGCCTCCGGCAACTACGGGCTGCTCGATCAGATTGCCGCGGTGCGCTGGGTGCACGACAACATTGCGGCGTTTGGCGGCGACCCCGCACGCGTGACGATTGCCGGCCAGTCGGCCGGTGCCAGCGCGGTGCACAACCTCACCGCGTCGCCGCTGGCGGCAGGCCTGTTCCAGCGGGCGATCGCCGAAAGCGGCTCGAGCCTGGCGTCCGCCGGCCGCGGCGGCCGGACCATGGCGGAGCAGGAACGCGACGGGGTCCAGCTGGCCGAGGCCAAAGGGGCGGCGTCGCTCGCGGCGCTGCGGGCGATGCCGTGGCAGGAGGTCGTCGCTCCGGTCGCCGCTGCCGCGAACGGGGCCGGGCGCGGCCAGGCGCTTCGCTACGGTGTGGTCGTGGACGGGTATGCCCTGCCCGCCCCGGTCCAGGAGATCATCGCCGCGGGCCGGCAGAACGACGTCGCGACCCTCACCGGCAGCAACGCCGATGAGAACGGCGCGGTGCCGCATCCGACGGTGACCGCCGAGGCGTTCAAAGAGGAGGCGCGCCGGCGCTTCGGCGATCGTGCCGACGAGTTCCTGGCGCTCTATCCCGCCGCGACCGACGAGCAGGCCCGCGCCTCAGCCAACGACAGCGCCCGCGACCTGGCCCGGACCTCCACGTATCTGTGGGCGCTGAAGCGCGCCGAGACCGCGAAGACCAAGGTGTTCACTTACTTCTTTACCCATCCGCTGCCCGGCCCCGGCCTCGAGACCTTCGGGGCCTTCCACACCTCCGAGGTCCCCTACGTCCT
>JBDTOB010000262.1:0-4631 GCA_039933435.1 Acidobacteriota bacterium
TCTGCCCGTACTTCTTGCGCTCCTTGATGCGCGCGTCGCGCGTCAGGAAGCCCGCCTTCTTGAGCCGCTGGCGCAGCTCGACGTTGTAGACGACCAGCGCCCGGGCGATGCCGAGGCGCAGCGCCCCCGCCTGGCCGGCGATGCCGCCGCCGGCAATCGTCGCCAGGATGTCGAACTTGTCGCCCGTCTCGGTGACCGACAGCGGCTGGATGATCTGGGTGCGGAGCGCCTGGGTGGGGAAGGCCTGTTCGATCGGCTTGTGGTTGACGACGATGCCGCCGGTGCCGGGCCGGAGAAAGACGCGGGCGGTCGAGGTCTTGCGCCGACCGGTGCCGTAATACTGAATGCCTGCTGCCACGTTATGCGCCCTCGCCCTTCGATACCGATGTCTTCGCGGCGACCGGCTTCTGCGCCGCGTGCGGATGGTCACCACCCGCGTACACCTTCAGTTTGCGCCACATCGCGTCGCCCATCTTGGTCTTGGGCAGCATGCCGCGCACCGCTTCTTCCACGAGCCGGACCGGGTTCTTCTGGCGGACGTCCTTGGCGCGCTCCTCGCGCAGGCCACCTTCGTAACCGCTGTGATACCGGTACAGCTTCTGTTCTTCCTTCCGCCCCGTCAGCCGAACCTTGGCCGCGTTCAGGATGACGACGTGGTCGCCGGTGTCGATATACGGCGTGTAGACGGGCTTGTGCTTGCCCTGGAGCAGCCGCGCCGCCTCGGTCGAGACGCGTCCCAGCACCATGTCTTCCGCGTCGATGACGTGCCACTGCCGCTCGATACTTCCGGCGGTGGGAACAAACGAACCCATTGAAAACCCCTTCACCCTTCGTCAGCGCGACAGCCGGCCCGCCGGCCCGAGCGCCCGCGGACAGTCTTGTTCAAAGGACGGCAAACCATAAGGATAATGGTGATTACAGCCATTGTCAAGCTTACGCCTGGTCCCGCACGCGGAACCGTGCCATCCCCCGTGGCAGGATTCCGCAGCCGCCTCCGCGCAGCGTGTTTCCGCGCAACTCCTGCAATTACGAATTCGTAAGCGTCGTACCAAAAGTGCGATCCCGCCCTGGTCCGGTCCCTCCCGCGGATCCCCAATTTGCGCAATTCTGCCGGAATTGGTAGCCGTCGCCGGCTGGCACTCCACTTGCCCCCGACATCAACCGATAAGACAGCAGGCAACGACCACTCCCGTGGCGCCGGCGCAGGCCGACGGCCGCGGGACCATCGCAGCACATCGACGAACCGACGGCGCACGCATCGCCGTCGGGGCGTCGGTCCAGGTCAGGACAACACTGGTGTTTGGCAGAGCGAAGGCCCTCGTCGGACTCGATATCGGCTCGAGCGCAGTCAAGGCGGTCGAGCTGAAGGCGTCCGGCAAGGGCTACAAGGTGACGGCGTTCGGCAGCGAGTCGATCCCGCCGGACAGCATCGTCGACGGCGCCATCATCGATGGCGGGGCCGTGGCCGAGGCGATCCGCCGCCTGTTCGACGGGCGCGGGATCAAGACCAAGCAGGTCGTCGCCTCGCTGTCGGGCAATGCCGTCATCGTCAAGAAGATCTCGCTGCCGGTGATGACCGAGGCGGAGCTGGCCGAGTCGATTTACTGGGAAGCCGAGCAGCACATCCCGTTCGACATCCAGGACGTCAATCTCGACTACCAGATCCTCGACAGCGGCGCGGCCGGCGGCAGCGGGACGATGGAAGTCCTGCTGGTGGCGGCCAAGAAGGAGAAGATCGCCGACTACACCGGGGTCATCACCCAGGCGGGGCGGTCGGCGGTGGTCGTCGACGTCGACGCCTTCGCGCTCCAGAACGCCTACGAGGCCAATTACGGCATCGAACCCGAGGCCGTGGTGGTGCTCCTCAATGCCGGGGCCAGCGCCACCAACATCAACATCCTCAACGGCGAGCAGTCGATATTCACCCGCGACCTGTCGATGGGCGGCAATGCCTATACCGAGGCGCTGCAGAAGGAGCTCAACCTCCCGTTCGACCTCGCGGACCAGTTGAAGCGGGGCGTCGATGTCGAAGGGGTCACGTTCGACGAGGCGCGGCCGGTGCTGCGGGCGGTCACCGAGAACCTGATGCTCGAGATCCAGAAGACCTTCGACTTCTTCAAGGCGACCGCGGCGTCGGACCGCATCGACCGCATCATGCTGAGCGGCGGGGCCTCGCGCGCCGAAGGCTTCGTCGAGATGCTCACCGAGCGGTTTGCCGCGCCGATCGAGCCGCTCGACCCCTTCAAGCGCATCACCTTCGACGCCAGGAAGTTCCGGCTCGAGTCGGGCGCGGATGTCGCGCCGACGGTGGCGGTCGCGGTCGGGCTGGCGCTGCGGCGGGCGGGCGACCGATGATCCGCATCAATCTGCTGGCGGTGGAGCGGGAGCGCGGCCAGCGCACCCTGATTCCCGCCGCCCACCGCGTCACCATCGCCGCCAGCCTGATCATCATCGTCACCGCCCTGGTGATCGGATGGTGGTTCTGGTCGCTGCGGCAGACCTCGGCAAGGCTCGACGAGGACATCGCCCGGGGCGAGGCCGAGACCATCCAGCTGCGCTCGGTGCTGGCGCAGGTGCAGAAGTTCGAGGCCCGCAAGGCGCAGCTGCAGCAGCGGGTGACGCTCATCGAGCAGCTGCGGCACGGGCAGACGGGTCCGGTGCACGTGCTCGACGAGATCAGCAAGGCGATCCCGGACCGGCTGTGGCTGACCGCCCTCTCGCAGAAGGACAACGACTTCGTGATCGAGGGGATGACGACCTCCCTCCAGGAGCTGTCGACCCTCGTCTCGAACCTCGAGATGAGCCGCTGGTTCAAGAAGCCGGTGGACATCGTCGACAGCCAGGCTCAGGCCGATAAGGACACCGAGCTGTTCAAATTCACGGTGAAAGCCACCTTCAACAATCCGGACGGAGCCGTCCCTGTGGCGGCGCCGGCGGGACGCGGCCGCGCCGGCGGCGCAGGGCAGTAGGGCGGGAGCCGCACACATGGAACTGTCGCTCAGCAAGCTCCCGTGGCACGCGCAGATCGGCGCCTTCGCGGCCGTCGCCGCGCTGGCCATCTTCGGCTTCTGGTATTTCTACGTCTCGGACGTGCAGCTGGAGATGGCTACCCGCCAGGCGCGCCTGGTCGCCGTGCGCGAGGACGTCGCCAAGGGGGTCGCCACGGCGCGCCGCCTGCCGCAGTTCCAGGCCGATGTCGGCCAGCTCGAGGCGCGCCTCGAGAGCCTCCGCGCGGTGCTGCCGGAGGAGAAGGACGTCGCCGACATCCTCCGCCGGGTACAGGGGCTCGCGACCCAGTCCAACCTCACGATTCAGCGCTTCACGCCGCAGGAGCCGAAACAGGAGGCGATGTACGCGGCGCTGCCCTTCAAGCTCAAGGCCGAGGGCACATTCCACGACCTGGGGCTGTTCTTCGACCGGATCAGCAAGTTCCCGCGGATCATCAACGTCGGCGAGATCACCCTCAAGGCCAAGACCACCGCGGACACCCGCGCGACGATCGAGGCCGAGTGCACCGCCACCACCTTCGTCCTGCAGGAGGGCGCTGCGCCGGGGGCCGGACGCGGCGGTCGCGTCGTGCCGAAGCAGCCATCAGCCAAATGAGTGAACACGTGCGATCGAGGACGGGAGCGCGCGCCCTGGCGGCCGCCGCCATGACCCTGCTGATGGGGGCCGCACTGCTCGCGCAGGCGCCCGCACCGGCCCCAGCGCCAGCCGCCGAGGCGCCGACCGCGCCAGCGCCGGCGCCGGCCGGATCGCCGCCCGCGGCCGTGCCGCCGCCGGCCGGGTCATCCGCGCCGGCGCCGGCGCCGGAGCCGGCCTACACCTACGATCCGGCCGGCCGCCGGGATCCGTTCGTCAGCCTGCTCGGGCGCGGGACCGACGGCAAAGCCTCCGGGTCACGGGTGGCAGGCGTGCCGGGGCTGCTGATCAACGAGGTCAGCATCAAGGGGATCATTCGCGACCGCTCGGGATTCATCGCCATGGTCCAGGGCGCGGACAACAGGACCTATGTGGTCAGGGCAGGGGATCGATTGATGGACGGCACCGTGAAAGCGATTGTCCAGGACGCGGTTGTGTTCTCGCAGGACGTGAACGACCCGCTCTCGCTGGTGAAGCAGAAGGAAATCCGGAAAAACCTGAGATCCAGCGAGGGGGGACGCGGATGAGGCTGCACACGCTGCACGTCAAGGCGCGGCTCGCCGCGACGCTGCTCGTCGCCGCGGGCCTGGCGCTCGCCGTCGGCGGGCCGCTGGCCGCCGGAAGCGCGCCTGTCCGCCTGGTGGGGGTCTCGGCCCAGGGGCATCAGCTCACCGTCGAAGCCTCCGAGCCGGTCGCCTACGTCGTCACCCGGCCCGATCCGCTGACGGTCGTCCTCGAACTGCGCAACGTCTCGGTGGGCGCGGCGCAGAGCGTCCTCGATCGCCGCGATCCGATTGCGGCGGTGTCGCTGGAGCAGGCCGCGCCGGTTGACGGCATGTCGCTCGCCCGCGTCCGGGTGACGCTGGCACGGCCGTACGAGGCCGCGGTCCGCAGCGCCCGCAACACCATCCGGCTCGATCTGACGGCGGTGTCCCGCAGCCTGGCGCCTCCGGCGCCGCTGCCGGTGACCGCCGCGCCGGCCGCGATGC
>JBDTOB010000263.1:0-4628 GCA_039933435.1 Acidobacteriota bacterium
CGGCGCCGCGGAGCTGCTGCAGCCGGCATCCGGGCAGTACGACGCCCAGCTCTACATCGACTACACCCGACGCATCATCGAGGGCATGGGCGGCCGCGGCCCGGGTGTGGACGACGCGGCGCGCGAGATTTATGTCGAGTGGGCCGCCTGTCATCACTTTTTTCTCTATGACGACGTCGCGGAGGTGCTGCGGGAGCTGCACGCCTCGGCCTACAAGATCGGCCTGATTACCAATTCGCACCGCTGCCTCGACGCCTTCCAGAGCCACTTCGCGCTGGAAGGACTGTTCTCCGTGGCGGTCTCGTCGGTCGCCCACGGCTACCTCAAGCCGCACCCGAGTATTTTCGAGTTCGCGCTGCGGGCCGCGGCGGTCGAGCCGGCGCAGGCGGTGATGGTCGGCGACAGCTTCTCCCACGACGTCGAGGGGGCGCGGCGGCTCGGCATGCACGGCGTGCTGGTGGCGCGCTCCGGCGCGCCGCCGGAGTGCCCGCCGGACGTCGCGGTGATACAGTCGCTCCGCCAGCTTCCGGCGCTGCTGGCGGCGCTCTAGCGATCGGGCCGCGAGTCCGTTGCGCCATCGCCTCTCCGGCCGGCCTTGCATCATGTCCATCCGCCAGCTGCACACGCTTGACCATTGCCGCAGTGCCGCCGCGCTCGAACGGCGCATCTGGGGTTATGAGGGCGGGGAAGACGTCATTCCGCCGGCGGTGATGGTCGTGTCCCTCAAGCGCGGCGCCGTGCTCCTCGGCGCCTGTGCGGAAGACGACGCGCTCGAGGGGTACGCTTACGCGGTGCCGTCGGTCAAGGACGGCCGGGCGGGCCTGTGGTCGCACGCGCTCGGGGTCGTGCCCGAGGCGCGGGGCCGCGGTCTCGGGACCGCGCTCAAGATGGCCCAGCGCCAGCGCGCGCTTGCCGCCGGCGTCGACCTCGTGGAGTGGAGCTGCGATCCGCTGCAGGCGGCGACGGCGCACCTCAACTTCGCGCGCCTCGGCGTGGTGGTCGAGGAATACGAGGTCGATCTCTACGGGGCGTCCGGCAGCCCCCTGCATCGCGGCGTGCCCACCGATCGCTTCATGGTCGAGTGGAACATCACGACCCCGCACGTCGAGCGGCGGCTGGCGGCCGCCGGCCGCGAGGCCGCGGCTCCCGCCGGCCAGCGCAAGGCCTCACCGCCGATCGGCGTGCGCGACAGCGCGGTCGTCGCCGCCGTGCTGGTGAACCCGACGCGCCCGGCCGGCGACTGGCTGGCCCCCGGAGACGCGGCGCTCGACGTCGAAGGCTCGCGCGTCCTCGTCGAGATCCCGTCGAATTTCACCGAGATGCTGCGCGACGAACCGGCGCTGGCGCTGGAGTGGCGGTCGAGCACCCGCGCGATTTTCCAGGCCTATTTCGCCCGCGGCTACCGCGCCGTCGATTTCTTCCTGGCGCGCGAACACGGGCGCGGTCAATACCTGCTCGCCCGCGCGGCGTCGTGATCGCCGCGCCACGATTCCGCCGCCCGGCGGTCCCGGAGAGAGACGCGCTGTGAACACCCTGCTGCCCATGCTCGCCGCGCTCGCGCTCGCGCTGGCGTGGCCGGCCGCCGCGGCGGCGCCGGCCGATGCCGACCCCCGGATTCAACGCCTGGTCGCCGCGGTCTCGCCGGATCGCCTGCAGCAGCTGCTGACTCGGCTGACGGCGTTCGGCACGCGGGAGACGCTCTCGGACCGGGCCCCTGCCACCCGCGGCATCACCGCGGCCGGAGACTGGATTGCCGAGGAGCTGAAGCGGTCCAGCCCGAAGCTTCAGGTGTCGTTCGACACCCATGTCATCAGTCCCGCCGGCCGCATCACCCGCACCACCACGCTGCGCAACGTGATGGCGATCCTGCCCGGCCGCAGCGCCCGGCGGATCTACATCAGCGGCCACTACGACTCGCTCAATCTCGGGCCCGGTGTCCAGCTGGCGCTGACCACCGCGGCGCCCGGCGCGCGCGCCGAAAATCCGCAGTCGCAGCCGCAATTCGACCACGACGCCGATGCCCCCGGAGCCAACGACGACGGCAGCGGCACGGTGTTGACGATGGAGCTGGCGCGGGTGTTCGCGGAGAGCGGTCTCGACTTCGACGCCACGCTGGTGTTCGTGTGCTGGGCAGGAGAAGAGCAGGGGCTGATTGGATCGACGGCCCACGCCCGCGATCTCGCCGCCAACGGCGTCGTCGTCGAGGCGGCGCTCAACAGCGACATCGTCGGCAACGTCCGCGGCGGGGATGGCCGCGTTGACGGGACGGGCGTGCGGGTCTACTCGGTTGGCCCCGAGGATTCGCCGTCGCGGGCGCTGGCGCGCTACGTCCGCGCCGCGGCGGCGATCTACGTGCCGTCGCATCGCGTCCGGCTGATGGCCCGGGAGGATCGCTTCGGGCGGGGGAGCGATCACTCCGCGTTCACCCAGTCAGGGTTCCCGGCGGTGGTGTTCCGGGAAGCGGCCGAGAACTTCGCGCGTCAGCACACTGCGGACGACACACTCGCGGGAGTGGATATCGGCTACCTGGCGCAGAACGCGCGGGTCAATGCCGCGGCCGCCGCGACGCTGGCGCTGGCGCCGCCGGTGCCGAAGATCACCGGCGAGAGGGGGGCGCCGCTGCTTTCCCGGGATCCGTCCGGCTACGACGCCAGCCTGCGGTGGACGGCGTCGCCTGGCGCGGCGGGTTACCGCGTCTACTGGCGGGATACCTGGACCCACGACTGGCAGCACCGGCAGGACGTCGGCAACGTCACGCATTTCGTGCTGCCCGGTGTGTCGATTGATGATTTCGTCTTCGGCGTTGCCGCGGTGGGGGCCGACGGACAGGAGAGCCTGGTGGCGTCGTATGAGGCGGGCGTCCGGAAGCCGGCGGCGGTGACGCCGGTGAAGTAGTGGAGGCTCGGGCGGAACGGATGCCACCCGGATAACGCAAACGCCGGGTGTTCGCTAGCCTGGGGGCCAGGTGAGGCGGCGGCCGGCGAGCAGGTGCAGATGGACGTGGAAGACGGTCTGGCCGGCGTCGGCGTTGCAGTTGAAGACGGTCCGGTAGCCGCCCGGGCCGTAGCCGTGCTCCCCGGCGATGGCTGCCGCGGTCCGCACCAGCCTCCCGATCAGCCCGTCGTCTGCCGCGGTGATCTCGTTGAGGCTGGCGATGTGGCGGCGCGGGATGACGAGGACGTGCAACGGCGCCTGCGGCGTGATGTCCCTGAACGCCACGACCTCGTCGTCTTCGAAGACCACGGCGGCGGCAATCGCGCCGTCGACAATCCGGCAGAACAGGCAATCCGACACCCTTACCTCCTGAGCACCGCCACGCGCGGAATGTCCTGCAGGTCGCGGCAGACGCGGACGGCTTCCCAGCCGGACCGCTGCGCGGCGGCGAGCACCCCGGCTTCCTGGCCGTCACCGAACTCCATGATCAGGGTCCCGCCCGGGGAGAGGTACGCGGGCGCGGTGTCGAGCAGCCGCCGCACCAGCGCCAGGCCATCGCCCGGCCCTCCAAACAGGGCCAGGGCGGGCTCGTGCTTCCCGACTTCGGGCTGGAGCGCCTGGCGATCCACGTCCCGGACGTAGGGCGGATTGGACACGATCAGGTCCGCGAGCGGCACCCGGTGGTCGAGCAGATCGGCCTGGACGAAGCGCAGCCTGGCCTCGACGCCGTGCCGCCGGGCGTTGCGCGCCGCCACCGCCAGCGCCGCCGCGGAGAGGTCGGTGGCGGTGACCCGTGCCGTCGGCCACTCCGTGGCCAGGGAGACGGCGATGGCCCCGCTGCCGGTGCCGACGTCGACCACCGTCTCCGGCGTTCCGTGATCGCCGGCGTAATGGAGCGCCTGCTCGACGACCAGTTCGGTTTCGGGGCGGGGAATGAGCACGTCCGGGGTCACCGCGAAATCGAGGCCCCAGAACTCGCGCTGGCCGGTGATATAGGCCACCGGCTCGCGGTTCAACCGCCGCGCGATCAGCGGCAGCAACCGCTCCTGAAAATCCGGGGGAGCGGGGTCGCGCCAGCGCGCCACCAGCGCGGCGCGGTCCCAGCCAAGGACGTGGCGGGCCAGCACTTCGGCGTCGAGCGCGGCATCCGCGGAAGAGAGACCCGCCTCGGTAAGCGCCTGGCGTACGTCGAGGAGCCGCTCGTGGACGGAGGGCACGTCAGTGAACAGCGCCGCTCTCGGCATCGGTCGCTTCCTTGAGCTTCGCTGACGTGAAGTGGGTGACGGCGGCGTCGATGAGCTCGCCGATGTCGCCGTCGAGCGCCTGGGTGAGCTGATGCATCGTGAAGCCGATGCGGTGATCGGTGATCCGGTTCTCCTTGAAGTTGTAGGTGCGGATCTTCTCCGATCGATCCCCGGTGCCGACCTGGGTGCGGCGGTCCTTGGCGATGGCTTCCTGCTGCTTGCGCATCTCCATCTCGTAGAGCCTGGAGCGCAGCACCTTCATCGCCTTGGCGCGATTCTTCACCTGCGACTTCTCGTCCTGCTGCGACACCACCGTGCCGGTCGGGATATGGGTGATGCGGACCGCCGAGTAGGTGGTGTTGACGCTCTGGCCGCCGGGACCGCTCGAGCAGAAAGTGTCGATGCGCAGGTCCTTGGCGTCGATGTGGATGTCGACTTCCTCGGCCTCCG
>JBDTOB010000264.1:0-4626 GCA_039933435.1 Acidobacteriota bacterium
CCAGGGCATCAGCCAGGTGATCGACAACGTCAGCTGGATTGTCGGCAAGCACGCGTTCAAGACCGGCATCGACGCCCAGTGGATTGCCGACCAGCGGGTCCGCGGCGAGCTGTTCCTCTACAACTTCGCGACCATCGCCGACTACCTCGCCGCCAAGAACGGCACCAATCCGCGGGCCTACAGCAACTTTCAGCAGCAGCTCGGCGATGTCAACGCGAGCTACGACTCGGCGTTCTACGGCGGCTTCGTGCAGGACGACTGGCAGATCGCGCCGCGGGTCAAGCTGCTCTACGGCGTCCGCTACGACATCTTCGACGTGCCGGCGGCGCGTTCGCTGGCCGCGAACCCGTACTCGCAGTCCTTCGCCATCGACAAGAATAATTTCGGACCGCGCGCCGGCGTCGCCTGGGCGCTCGACCGGGCGGCGCGGACCGTGCTGCGGGCCTCGGTCGGGCTGATGTACGAGCCGCCGCTGCTCGACTTCTACGACAACGCCATCCTCAACAACGGCGATCCCAAGAGCTACAACGTCGGCCCGGTGCTGCCGGCCGCGACCGGCGCGCCGGCATTCCCGGCCAGCCTGGCGACGCCGCCTCCGGGCTTCGTGCTGCCGAAACAGAGCATCAACGCCGTCGATCAGGGCTTCAGGACGCAGTCGGCGTGGCTCAGCAACGTGCAGCTCGAGCGGGCGCTGACGAGCGATCTGGCGGTCACGGTCGGCTACGTCAACTCGACCGGCCGGGACCTGCCCGTGCTGATCGACATCAACCTGGTGCCGTCAGGCGCGACGCTGTCCGACGGCCGGCCGATCTTCTCGCCGGCGCGGGTCAACAGCACCTTCGATCGCATCAACATGTTCCAGTCGATCGGCGAAGCCAGCTACAACGCGCTCACCGCGACGCTGACGAAGCGGATGACGCACGGCTGGATGACCCAGGCCACCTACACCCTGGCCCGCGGCGTCGACAACGCCCCCCTCACCGGCGCCTACGTCGTCGGCAGCGGCGACGACCGCGTCTCCGATCCAACCAATCTCAACCGGGACAAGGGGCTGACGCCGTTCAACCAGACGCACACCCTGGCGGTGTCGGCGGTGGTCGCGCCGCAGGTCGGCGGCAGCGGTTTCGGCGCGATGCTCCTCAACAACAACCAGTTGGGTATCATCCTGCAGGCCAACAGCGGCCTGCCGTTCAACATCCGCTCGAACGTCGATCTCAACAAGGATGGCGTGCTGAACGACCGGCCGATTGGCATCGAGCGCAACGCCGGACGGCTGGGGCGGGTCGCTTACCTGGACCTGCGCTACTCGCGTTTCATTCCGGTGCTCGCGTCGTGGCGCGGCGAGCTGTTCTTCGAAACCAAGAACCTGCTCAACACCAAGAATGTCTCGGGGGTGAACCGGGTGGTGGCGACCGACGCGTTCGGCGCGCCGTCGGCGTCGATCCCGGCGGTGTTCCCCGGCACGGCCGGGTACGATCAGCGGCAGATGCAGCTTGGCGTCAAGTTCTCCTTCTAGGCCCTCGGGCCTGGAGCATTCAGGCGGGTCCGGGCAGTTGCCCGGGCCCGAATCGGCTACCCCCTCGGCTCCGGACTGCTTATGCGACCCTCCCGCATTGTCACGCTCTGCCTCCTCCTGATCCTGTCGACGGCCTCGCTTCCCGCGCAGCTGCGCGTCAAGCCGGTCGGCGAGCTGCCCGGCGACGTCGCGCTGCGGCTGGCGCTGCGGCAGCTGAAGTCGGTCGGCAGCTTCATGCAGACCACCGCCCACCCGGACGACGAGGACAACCCGCTGCTGGCGATGATGAGCCACGGCCGCGGGATGCGGGCGACGCTGGTGACGGCGACGCGCGGCGACGGCGGCCAGAACGAGATCGGCCCGGAGATCTTCCAGGCCCTCGGCGTGCTGCGCACCGAGGAGCTGCTGGCGGTGCACCGCTTCGACGGCGCCGAGCAGTACTTCACCCGCGCCATCGACTTCGGCTTCTCGTTCAGTCTCGAGGAGAGCATCGAGAAGTGGGGGCACGACGAGATTCTCGGCGACTTCGTGCGCCACATCCGGGCGATCCGGCCCGACGTCATCGCCGGTTTCCTCTGCGGCGGCCAGGGCGGCGGCCAGCATCACCAGGCATCGACGCGGCTGACGATCGAGGCCTTCCGCGCCGCGGCCGACCCGGCGCGCTACCCGGAACAGATTCGCGACGGGCTGCGTCCCTGGCAGGCGCGGCGGCTGTTCTGCACGGAGGGGTTCGTCGCCCCCGGACAGCCGGCGGTGGCGCCGTCGCGTGATCTGCTGCGCGTCAGCGCCTCGGAGTTCGACCCCGTGCTCGGGCGGACCTACAGCGAGCTGGGGCTCGAGGCGCGCAGCATGCACAAGTGCCAGGGCACGTCGCAGCTGCTGATGCTGCCGGGGGGATCCTTCACGCGCATCTACCGGCTGAAAGACACCACCATCGGCGAGCAGGGAGTGGCGCCGAAGGACATGTTCGAGGGGATCGACACGTCGCTGCGCGGCCTCGCGGCGTTCGCCGGCGACGCTCCGCCGGCGGGGCTGGTGGCGTCGCTGCAGACGATTGCCGCCAGCGCGGAGATGGCTTCGCAGGCGCTCGACGCCGGCGGTCCGACGGCCGCCGCGGCGCCGCTGACGGCGGGGCTCAACGCGGTCCGCGAGCTGCGCGGCACGCTCGGCGGCATGGGGCTGTCCGATCGCGCGCGCTACGAGCTGGAGTTCAGGCTCGAGCCGAAGGAGCGGCAGTTCGCGAACGCCCTGCTCCTGACCCATGGCATCCGCGTCGAGGCGCTGGCGGACGACGGCGTCGTCGTGCCCGGCCAGCCGGTGAAGGTGTCGGTCGCGACCGGCAATTACGGCCCCGCGGACGTGACGGTGAAGAGCGTCCGGGTGGCCGGGTTCGACGGCGAGCCGGCGGCCTGCGCCGGAGCGATCGACACCAACGGCGCGCTGACCTGCGCCATGAATCTGAAAATTGGCGCCGTGGCGGTGTCGTCCCCCTACTGGACGCCCCGAAAGGACGCGGCGCGGTACGACTTCGAGCCCGGCGTCCCGTTCGGCGTGCCGTTCCGGCCGAGCCCGTTCAAGGTGATGCTGGCGCTGTCGATCGGCGGGGCGGACGTCGCCATCGAACGGACGGTCGAGTTCCGCTACAGCGACCTCTTCGCCGGCGAGAAGCGCATGGAGCTGCAGGTGGTGCCGGCGTTCGACGTTCGCGTCGCCCCCGGGATCGTCGTCGTCCCGTCAGCGGCGGCCCAGAGCCGCCGCGTCGGCCCCGCGGCGGCCGCGCGTCCGGTGGCGCACACGCGGACCATCGAGGTCAGGATCAGCAACAACCAGAAGGGGCCGGTCGAGGCCCGGGCGTCGGTGCACGCCCCCGACGGCTGGCGCGTCGAGCCGGCTTCGGCGCCGGTGACCTTCGAGCGCGAAAACGAAGACGCCACCGTCAAGTTCTCGGTCACGGCTCCGGCGTCGGTCGCACCGGGCGAGTTCGCCGTCGGCGCCGAAGTCACGGCCGGCGGGGACCTCGCCTCCTCGAGCGGCTACGAGGTCGTCGAGTACCCGCACATCCACCGCCGCCACGTCGTCGAGCCGGCGGCGACGCGCGTCAAGGTCATCGATGTGAAGATGGCGCCCGGCGTGCGGGTCGGCTACGTGATGGGTGTCGGCGACGCGGTCCCGGCCGCCATCGAACAGCTCGGCGCCGAGGTGCACCTGATCGACGCCGCCGAGCTGGCATCGGGAGACCTCTCGCGCTACAGCGTCATCATGACCGGCGTCCGGGCCTACGAGCGCCGGGCGGATCTCCGCGCCAACAACAACCGGCTGCTGCAATACGTGAAGGACGGCGGCACGGTCATCGTCCAGTACAACAAGCAGGAGTTCAACCAGGCGCAGTACGGGCCGTATCCGGTCAAGACCGGTATGGATCGAGTCACCGATGAGAATGCGCCGGTCGAGATTCTGGTCCCGGGACACCCGGTCTTCAACACGCCGAACCGGATCGGGCCCGAGGCGTGGCAAGGATGGGTGCAGGAGCGCGGCACCTACTTCCTGGGGGAGCGCGATCCCCGCTACATCGATCTGCTGCAGTCGGCCGATCCGTTCCCCTTCAACGCCGGTCCCAAGACCGGCGCGCTGGTGGAGGCACGTTACGGCAAGGGCCGCTGGCTCTACACCGGCCTGGTGCTCTGGCGCCAGCTGCCGGCCGGGACCGACGGCGCCTACCGGCTGCTCGCCAATCTTCTCAGCCTCGGAAAGAAGTAACCCCCGGCCATGCGGTTCGACGCCGAATACGTCAGTTGTGTCCTCAACGAAAACTTCGAGGACGCCAAAGCCCAGTTCCTCGCCCCGTTGATGCGCATTCATTACGCGCATCTGGTGATGCTCACCGAACAGGGCATCGTGCTGCCGGCCGCTGCCCACGCCGTGCGCCAGGCGCTCGACGGCATCTCCGAGGAGGCGGTCCGCGGCGCCCGCTACGACGGCGTCTGCGAGGATCTGTTCTTCTTCGTCGAGCGGCTGATCGTGCAGGGCTGCGGCGACGAAGCGGCCGGCCGCCTGCACACGGCGCGCTCGCGCAACGACATCGACATGACGATGTACCGGATGCAGCAGCG
>JBDTOB010000265.1:0-4620 GCA_039933435.1 Acidobacteriota bacterium
CGTCCGAAGGTCGCCCCCGGAATCGTCACCACATCGACCGCGTCGAGGATCGCGGTCGCCAGCGCCGTCGAATCGGTGCAGCCCTCGACCCGCACGAACGCGAAGAATCCCCCCTCGGTCGGCGTCCAGTGCAGCGCCGGAATCGTCGCCAGCTCCTCGGCCAGCACCCGTCGGCGAGCCCGCATCTCGTCGTGGTAGGCGTAGGAGTGTGTCCAGCTCTCGCGCACCGCCGCCTCGGCGGCGATCTGGGCGATCACCGGCGCGCAGATGATCATCGCGTCCTGGATCTTGATGGCGTGCTCGCAGATATCGGCGCCGGCGAGCAGGAAGCCGAGCCTCCAGCCGGTCATGCCGAACGATTTCGAGAACGTCCCGAGGACGACGACATGATCGCGCCAGCCGGCGGCGGCGGCGGCGCTGGGGCCTCGCGGCCCGTCGTAGACGAAGTGCATGTAGGTTTCGTCGCACATCACCCGGATGTGGCGCGCGGAGAGCTCCGCGATGATGCGGCCGAGCTCCGCCGGTGCGATGACGGCGCCGGTCGGGTTGCTCGGCGTGCACAGGACTACGGCGCGGGTGCGGGCGGTGAGGTGCGGCTCGAGCGAGCGCCAGCTGGTGCGAAAGCCTTCTGCCTCGGTCGTGCCGGCTTCGATCGGGATGGCGCCGACGGCGCGGAGCGCCATCTCGTGGTTGACGAAGTACGGGGCGGCGAGCACGACCTCGTCGCCGGGGTCGAGCAGGGTCGTGGCCGCCAGCATGAAGGCCTGGTTGCCGCCGGCGGTGATGATCAGGTCGTCGGGAGTCGCGGTGATGCCGTGATACGCGCCCAGCTGCTCGCACAGGGCCTCGCGAAGGCTGAGCAGCCCGGCGTCGGCGCAGTAGAGGTGGGTCGCGGCCAATGGCAGCGCCGCGCGCGCCGCCTCGATGGCCGCGGGCGGCGGAGAAAAGCTCGGGACGCCCTGGCCGAGGGTGATGACGTCGCGCCCGGCGGCGCGCCGCGCCGCCGCCAGGTTGTTGAGGACGTCGAACGGCGGCAGCGAGATCGAGGCGGCGCGCGAGGAGACCGGCGGCACGCGGCTCACCTCCAGCCCACCAGGCTCGCGAGCCGGGCGAACACCCCGGGACTGGTCCGCGCCAGCGTCGCCCGTTCAAGAATATCCAGGGAGTCTCCAATCGAGCCAGCCGTAGCGATGCCCAGCTGGCGGGCGCCGGCGGCTTCCCGGTCGTCGTCAGGGCTCACAATCAGGATCGGCCGGGCGGCGGCATCGCTCATCACGTCGAGGCAGTTCTGCAGACTGTCGTCGATATGGTAGTCGAGGCGGAGGGCGGCGGCCGCGGCGCCGCGCGATCCGCCGAGGACGAGGACGCTCGGCAGGTCGAACCCCTGTTCGACGAGCCATTGCTGGGTCTGGCGCTGCACCGTGTCGCCGTCGGAATACGGCCGCTGGGTGATGAAGAAGACCTCCCAGCGGTGCTCGAGCATCAGCCGGTGGATGCGGGCCACGGCGCCGGCGTCGAGCGGCCGGAGGGTGCGCCAGAAGTCGGCGGTCGCCTGAATCTCTTTCCAGATCTCACGGCGCCGACGGCGCAGGTCGAGCGGCGGGGTACTGGTGTCCACGGCCTCGGCGAGCCCCGCATCGGCGCCGTCCTGGGCAGACGACTGCGCGGCCTCTTCGCGTTCCGGCTGGTCCGGGAGCACGCCGGGACCTGGCCCGAACAGCCGTACTTCGACGTCGCGGAAGGCGCGGCGGAAGTCCGCGAGCGTGCCGTCCATGTCGAATCCGATTCTGAGGGGCATGACCAGGACCGGGAAGGGCCGGCGTCAGACGGCCTGCGGCGGCGCGGCCGAGAGCCGCAGCGTCGCCTGATGTTCGAGAAACCACTGGTAGGTGGACCGGACGCCGTCCTGAAGCGCAATGCGGTGCCGCCAGCCGAGCGCGTGCAGGTTCGAGACGTCGAGCAGCTTGCGGGGCATGCCGTCCGGCTTGGAGCTGTCGAAGCGAAGGACCGCCGCGGGATAGACCACGTCGCGCACCGTTTCCGCGAGCTCCCGGATGGAGAGATCCTCGCCGGTGCCGACGTTGAGGTGCTGCGCCTCGTCGTAGCGGTCCATCAGGAACACACAGGCGTCGGCGAGGTCGTCGACGTGCAGCATCTCGCGCCGCGGCGTGCCGCTGCCCCAGATCTCGACGCTCGGCTCGCCCCGCTCGCGGGCCTCGTGGAACTTGCGGATCAGGGCGGGGAGGACGTGCGAGCTGGTGAGATCGAAATTGTCGTTGGGGCCGTAGAGGTTGGTCGGCATCGCCGAGATGAAGCAGTCGCCGTACTGCTTCCGATAGGCCTCGCAGAGCTTGATGCCGGCGATCTTGGCGATGGCGTAGGCCTCGTTGGTCGGCTCGAGGCGCCCCGACAGCAGCTCGTCTTCCGCCATCGGCTGGCGGCTGTGGCGCGGATAAATGCAGGAGCTCCCGAGATACAGCAGCTTCTTGACGCCGTACTGGTGCGCGGCGTGCACCACGGTGGCGTGAATCATCATGTTGTCGTAGATGAACTCGGCCGGCCGGGTGGAGTTGGCCATGATGCCGCCGACGGTGCCGGCGACGAGAAACACGTACTCGGGGCGGTTGGCGCGAAACCAGTAGGTCACCGCCGCCTGGTCGCGGAGGTCGAGCTGCTCGCGCGTGGCCGTGAGCAGGTGCGCGGCCCCCTGGGCGCCAAGCCGCCGCATCAGCGCCGAGCCGACCAGGCCGCCGTGCCCGGCGACGAAAATCCGGCCGTCGATGTCCATCGCCGGCGTCATCGCGCGTTCACGCGCTGACGGAAGAGGCCGGCGGCATCCGGGCGGCTCTCGATCGTCACGACCGAGTCCCCCTCGTACGACAGCCGCCGGTCCGCCCGACCGTCGAAGTCTTCGTCGAACGCCGCCGTCGCCAGGGCGCCGGAGCGGTAGGTCTCCCACTTGTCGATCGCGGCGTCGCCATTGGTGTCTTCTTCGGCCGCGACCAGCACGCCCTGTTCGTAGTGCTCGATCCGGGTGATCTTCTTTTCGTCCGAGGAGGCGGAAATCTCCAGTCGCGCGACGGCGCCGTCGGGCCCTTCGTAGGCCCACGCATCCGGTTTACCGTCGTCTTTTTGCGACAGGCCGACCCGGGTCAGCCGTCCGGCGGCGTCGTAATACTCCCAGCGGTCGATTTTTCCGTCTCCGTTGCTGTCGATGCGGGTCTGGACCGGACGGGCGCCGTCCATGTCGGTCCAGGTATCGGGCCGGCCGTCGTGGTTGGAGTCGAGCGCCAGCTCGGTCAGCCGGCCGGTAGCCTTGTCGTAGGTCGGTCGCACGTCAGCCGCCGCACGCACACGATCGGCGTTCGAGCACCCCGCGGCGAGCGCCGCCACGAACGTGACGACGAAGGCCTGCGGAGGACGCATCGATCCGATCCTACGGACGAGGTAGGAAGGGGTCAAGCGAAACGTGCGGATGAGGTGCCGACGGTCAGTGCGACTCGGCGATGCCCTGCCTGAGAACCGCAACCGCCAGCTGCACCCGGGTCGCCACGCCGACTTTCGTGTAGATCCGCGTGAGCTGGTTCTTCACCGTCTGCGGCCGCAACCGCAGCCGGGCGGCGATATCGTCGTTGGAGCACCCGTCGATCAGCAACTGAACGACCTGGCGCTCGCGAGGGGTCAGAAACAACGGCCTCGACTGCCGGGGAGCCTCGTCCGGCAGAGAGAGGATTTCTTCCTGTGTCGAGTTCATACAGGTAGTAACGCTGGGGGAGGTAAGAACGTACAGTGCAATCCGCAGTTGGTTGCGAGCCAGCCACTGGATTAATGTAAGGACACAATGGGCGCACGGCGGCAGGTATTCATCGGCACCGACGGCGGGGCGACCACCTCAAAAGTCGGCGGTGTCTGGGACGATGGCACGGCGGTGTCGACCCGGCTGCTGCAGCAGCCGACCGGTTCCGAACACGGCCCGATCGAGACCGTGAACCGCTGGGTCGACGCCATCGACCGGTATTTGACCGCCAATGGCCTGACCTGGCGGGACGTCGGCGGGGTCGGGCTGGCGATTCCCGGGCCTTACGAGCGATACGGCGTGTTCGGCCATTCGCCCAATCTCCCAAAAAGCTTCCGCGGCTTCGACATCCACACCGCCTACCTGCAGGCCCTGGCCGAACGGGCCGGCGCCGCCGTTCCCCTGATCGTCGGCAACGACGGCAACATGGGAGGGGTCGCGGAGGCGCAGCGGGCCCGTGGCAACACGTCGAGCACGGTGCTGATGCTGGCGCCGGGGTCCGGCCTCGGCTGCGCCTACGTGGACCGCAGCGGGCTGGCGCTCGACGGCGACACGATTTCTGGAATGGAAGCCGCCCACATGCCCGCTCCGCTGCACCTGCTGGGAGCGAAGCCGTATCCCTGCGGCTGCGGACGCACCTGGGGATGCGTCGAGGTCTACACCTCGCTCGCCGGGCTGCCTTTCCTGCTCGAAGAGGCCCTGACCCGGTTTCCCGACCACGATCTGGCGCGCTCCGGCGGGGAACCGAAAGAGCGGTCGATGGCGCTTCGCGGCCTGGCGCAGAACGGGGACGCGCTCGCCCTCGACATCTTCGACTTCCAGGC
>JBDTOB010000266.1:0-4609 GCA_039933435.1 Acidobacteriota bacterium
AGTTGTGTGAACACAAGGGCCGCGCCCGCGATCGATGCGAGCACGGGTGGTGGGGCAGCTTCCGCGGCAAACGCGTGAGCCTGGCCAAATGGACCAATCGCGAGACTGGCTCGAAGTCGGAAGCCGACATCGCGCTCGACGAACTGCGGGCCGCGACCCGCGATGGCACCTTCGACGAGCGAGGGCTTGATCCGCCGCCGGACAACTCGCCGATGACGTTCGGCAAGTTCGCCGACGTTTACAAGCAGCGCCACGTGCTCGCGAAGGGGCTCGCGCTGTCCAGCACCATCGACTATCGGCTGAAGCCGCTGATCCAGCGATTCGACGAAAGAGCCATCGCGGACATCAAGACCGCCGACATCGACGACTTCGTCGCCGACCTGAAGCAACCGCGCGTGGTCAACGGCCTGGACGGCCGACGGCTCACCCCGGCGTCCATCAACCGGACGCTGGGGCTGCTCCGTCACATGCTCAACTGGGCCGTCGGACGCGAGTACCTCGACAAAACTCCGTTCCGGCGCGGCACCGAGGTGCTGATCCGGATGGAGCTCGAGGATAACAAGCGCCGGAGGCGTCTCAAGGATGAGGAGGAGGCCGCCCTGCTGGCGGTTGCGTCTCCCCATCTGCGGTCGATGATCATCGCCGCCCTGGACACCGGCATGCGGCGCGGCGAGATGCTGGCGCTCCTGTTCGGGGACATCGACTGGAAGAGACGGGTGATCACCCTTCGGGGTGCGACGACCAAGAGTCGGCGCACCCGCGTCGTGCCGATCGGCACCGCCCGGCTGCTCGCCGTGCTCGAGTGGCTCCGGCTCGACAGCGACGGCGAACGCAAGCGAAACGATGTCCCGGTGTTCAGTAACGAGGCGGGCGAACCGCTGAAGACGTTCAAGAAGGCGTGGGTGGTCGCCCTTCTCAAGGCCCACGGCGTCGACCCGCGCTGGCGCAAGGGCAGCTACAAGGACCTCTCGGTCGAGTGCCAGCAGCGGCTGCGGGAGATCAACCTGCACTGGCACGACCTGCGGCACGAGTACGCCTCGAGACTGGTCGAGCGCGGCGTGCCGCTGGCCCAGGTGCGCGACCTGCTCGGTCACGCGTCGATCCTCACGACCGAGCGCTACGACAACCAGACACTGGAGGCACTACAGGCAGCCGTGGAACGGCTGGAAGGAGGCAAGACGTTCGACCCGAAGCTCAAGGCCACGGACGACTTGTCCGCCGTAGCGGTCTCGAGAGCTTCCGCGAAGGCGGAAGTTTCAAGAATCTTTCAAGATCCCACCAAACAGCGCTTCGCTGAACGCGAAGACCCCGTCAAGGAATCGGCTGCAAGGCACTGACAGCGTGCACGTTGGAAGGTTGGTACCGCTACGGGGATTCGAACCCCGGTCCCGTGGCTGAGAACCACGTGTCCTGACCCCTAGACGATAGCGGCACACGGTGCGACAGAACCTCCAATGGTAGCAGCCGCACCCGGCTGGGTCAAGGTCGGCGCCAGCCGCAACCGCCCCGAAGCCGCATTCGCCCGCAACTCTGCTGTCCAGGCCGGCGCGCTTTCCGGTACCATCACAGCATGCGCTATCTCTTCGGCCTCCTCCTCGTCCTCCTGCTTGCCGCCGGCGGCGCCTACGTCGTGGCCGGACGCGCGGGCGGGCCGGCCATCACCATCGGCAAACCGGACAAGTTCGTCGGCACCAGCACGCCGCTCGACGTCACCATCGCCACCCCCGACGGCAAGCTGACCGCCGCCACCGTCGTCTTCGAGCAGAACGGCAAGCAGACGCCGCTGTTCTCGCTCGACAAGCCGCAGGGGGCGACGGCGAAGCAGGAAGAAGGGGCGCTCCACATCACCCGCGACATCGGCCGGCAGGCGATTCCCGATCTCAAGAGCGGCCCGGCGCGGATCATCGTCTCCGCCGCCCGCCCGGTGTTCCGCGGCATCCGCACGCTGCAGGCCTCGACCTCGCACGACGTCCAGGTCCGACTCGAACGGCCGACGGTGTCGGTGGTCTCGAGCAAGCACTACATCAACCTCGGCGGCTCGGAGATGATCGTCTACCGCGCCACCCCGGCCGACGTCACCTCGGGCGTGATCGTCGGCGATCTCGAGTACCCCGGCTACCCGGCCTCGGGCGCCACCGTGGAAGGCGTCAACCTCACCGACCCGACGCTGCGCATCGCTTTCTTCGCGCTCCGCTACGATCAGGATCTCCGCACCCCGATGCACCTGTTCGCTCGCGACGAAGCCGGCAACACCGCACGCGGCGACTTCGACTACACCACCTTCCCCAAGCCTTTCAAGAAAAGCCGGATCGAGCTCGACGACCGCTTCCTCGACCGCGTCGTCCCCGCCATCCTCGCCGGGACCAACGAGGTGAATCCCGAGGGGGACCACCTGGCGCAGTTCCTGGTGATCAACGGCGAGCTGCGGCGGAAGAACGCCGAGAAGATCGCCTCGTTCGCCAAGACCAGCGCGCCGGAAATGTACTGGCGCGGCGTGGTCTTCCATCCCTTCGCGAACAACGCCGTGGAGTCGGCATTCGCCGACCGCCGCACCTACGTCTACCAGGGCAAGGAGGTCGATCAGCAGACCCATCTCGGGTTCGATCTCGCCTCCTTCACCGGCGTCCCCATCGTCGCCGCCAACCGCGGCAAGGTGGTGCTCGCCGAGGAGCTCGGCATCTACGGCAACTGCGTCATCCTCGATCACGGGATGGGCGTGCAGTCGCTCTACGGTCACCTCTCCTCGATCGGCGTCAAGGCCGGCGACATGGTCGAGAAGGAAAAAGAGCTCGGACGGAGCGGCATGACCGGGCTGGCCGGCGGCGACCATCTCCACTTCACCATGCTGGTGAACGGCCAGATGGTGAACCCGGTGGAGTGGTGGGACGCGCACTGGATCCAGGATCGCATCCTGCGGAAACTGCACGGCGGCTGAGGCGCGCCCGGGCTGCGGTTTGCCGCTCCGGCGCGGCTGTGATATTCAGGGTAAAGTTATGCGCATGAGCTATTTGCGGTCGGCTGCAGCAATCGCGCTGGTGGCCATGGCGTCAGCGTGCGGAGGCAGCAAGGAATCCGCCCCCGCCGGCCCGCCGCCCGGCGCCGAACGCGTCGACACGTCGAAGGCCGGCGCCCTGGCCGGACGCGTGCTGGTGGAGGGAGCGCTCCCCGAGAACGCGCCCATCAAGATGTCGGGCGACCCGTACTGCGTCACCCAGAATCCCAACGGCGCACAGCTCGAGCGCTTCGTCGTCAAGGACGGCGGACTCGACAACGTCTTCGTCTACGTGAAAGACGGGCTCGGCCGCTACTACTTCGACACCCCGACCGAGCCGGTGAAGCTGGACCAGCAGGGCTGCCGCTACCACCCGCACGTCCTCGGCATTCGCGTCGGCCAGACGCTCGAGGTCGTCAACAGCGACGAAACGATGCACAACGTCCACGCCATGCCGGCCGCCAACCGCGAGTTCAACGTCGGCCAGGCGCTCAAGAATCAGGTGGCGACGCGCACCTTCACCAAGGCCGAGGTGATGATCCCCTTCAAGTGCGACGTCCACGGCTGGATGCAGGCGTTCATCGGCGTCATGGACAACCCGTATTTCGCGGTCACGCACGACGGCGGCAAGTTCGAGCTCAAAGACCTGCCGGCCGGCACCTACACGATCGAGGCCTGGCACGAGAAGCTCGGCACCCAGACCCAGACAGTCACGCTGGCCGAGAAGCAGTCGGCCGACATCACCTTCACCTTCAAGGCCCCGGCTGCCGCCGGCAACTGATCCGCGCGCAAGATGACCTGGCTCCATCGCTACACCAAGTTCGTCGCCGCCTGCACCCTGCTGCTGATCGCCGCGGGAGGGATGGTCACGAGCACCGGCTCGGGCCTCTCCGTGCCCGACTGGCCGACGACCTACGGCTGGTCGATGTTCTCGTTCCCGATGAGCAAGTGGGTGGGCGGGATCTTCTACGAGCACGGCCACCGGCTGATCGCCAGCACCGTCGGCTTCCTCACCATCATCCTCGCGCTCTGGACCTGGCGGGTCGAGCCGCGGCGCTGGGTCCGCGGCATCGCGTTCGCGGCGCTCGGCGTCGTCATCCTCCAGGGGGTCCTCGGCGGCATCACGGTGCTCTTCTACCTGCCGGCGCCGATCTCGATCGGCCACGCCGGCCTGGCGCAGATCTTCTTCTGCCTGACCATCAGCCTCGCGGTCTTCACATCCCCCGGCTGGCGCGCGGCGGAGGCCCCGGCCCAGGACGACGAGCTGCTCCGCCGGCTGGCGGCCGCAACCACCGCGCTCATCTACGTCCAGATCCTGGTCGGCGCCACGATGCGGCATACCGGGGCGGGGCTGGCAATCCCGACCTTTCCGCTGGCCTTCGGCCACCTTCTGCCGCCGGTGTGGACCGGCGCGATCGCGATTCATTTCGCGCACCGCGCCGGGGCGGTGCTGGTCGTCGGCGCCATCCTGGCGACCGCCGGGCACGTGCTGCATCACCACCGCGGCGAGCGCGCGCTGACGCGGCCGGCGGCGCTGCTCGTGGGTCTGGTCCTGACCCAGGCCACGCTCGGCGCCTTCGTGGTGCTCTCCGGCCTCCAGCCCTTCATCAACACGCT
>JBDTOB010000267.1:0-4588 GCA_039933435.1 Acidobacteriota bacterium
TTCGCCATCTGCATCAGCGACAGCGCCCCTTCCATCATCCGCGCGCCGCCGGAGCAGGAGACGATGATCACCGGCAGCCGCTCGCCGATCGCCCGCTCGATGCCGCGGGTGATCTTCTCGCCGACGACCACCCCCATGCTGCCGCCGATGAAGCCGTACTCCATCGCCGAGACCACGGTGCGGATGCCGCCAATCGTGCCGGTGGCGGTGATGACGGCGTCCTTGAGGCCGGTGGCGGCGATGCTCCGGTCGAGGCGGGTCCGGTAGGCTTTGGTGTCGGTGAAGCTCAGGGGATCGGTCGAGGTGAGGCCGGCGTCATGCTCGTCCCAGGCCCCGTCGAAGAGGCTGCGCAGCCGTTCGGCGGCGCTCAGCCGGAAGTGATGTCCGCACTTCGGGCAGACGCTGAGGCTGGCGGTCAGGTCCTTGTTGTAGAGGATCTCGGCGCAGGACGGACACTTGACCCAGAGCCCTTCCGGCACCCGGCTCTTGTCCGCCGGCGGCTCGATCGGCTTGCGGACCTTCTGAAACCAGGACATGACTGGAGCATATAACAGCGGCCCGGTTCAGGTGCGTGGCACGTAATAGCGCGTCCCCCGCCCCATCCCCTTGAGCTGCCGCTCGAGATCCGCCAGCGCCTCGTCGCCCCAGGACAGATCGAACTGCGAGGTTTCGACCACCAGCAGGGGAGTGGCGGTGTAGTGGAAAAAGTAGTGGTTGTAGGCCTCGTTCATCTCGCGGACGTAGTCGTCGCCAAGCGGCGGCAGCTCCGGGTTGGCGCGCTCGCGCTCGCGCAGCCGCCGTCGCAGCACGTCGGTCGGGGTCTGCAGGTAAATCACCAAGTCGGGCGCCGGCATGTCGCCGGCCAGCAACTCGTAGAGCCGCTGATAGATGAACAGTTCGTTGTCGTCCAGATTCAGGTAGGCGTAGATCTTGTCGCGGTCGAACAGATAGTCGCAGATGGTCAGCTGGCTGAAGAGGTCGTTCTGGCGCAGCTGGGTCTGCTGTCGGTGCCGCGACAGCGTGTAGAAGAGCTGTGCCTGGAATGCCGCCCCGGGGCGGTCGGCGTAGAAGTCCGCGAGAAACGGGTTCTCGGTTTCATCGAGCACGATCGTCGCATCGAGCCGCGAGCCGAGGCGATCGGCCAGCAGCGCGGTGCCGACGCCGGTCGGCCCTTCGATGGCGATGTAGCGGAAATCCAGGGTAGCGGTCACCTGTGGTGTCTGCCGCGGGCGCCGGCGTCAGGCCCCGTCGCGGTGAGCGCAGTATAGCCAAGGGCCGGGCGATTGCGATAGCGGCGATTGCGATAGCATTGTGCGGTGTTACCCGACCTTGCCCCGCGCCGGCCGTCCGCTCACCCGTGCCCCCGTCTCGGCCTGCCGCTCGCCGTTCTGCTGATGGCCGGCGCCGCCGGCTGCGCCAGCGCGCCGCCGGCGGTCAAGAGCCCGGGCACCCCGTTGGCAGAGAAGCTGGCGTCGATGCTCCAGCTCGAGGACCGGCGGGTGCTGCGGCTCGAGCCGCCGCCGCTGCCGGCGCCGGCCGTGCCGCCGCGCACGGGCCGCGCCGCGCTCCCGCCGGCACCGCCGCCCGGCCCGGATCTGACGACGCTCGTGACCGACCCCGAGGCGCGCGTGCGCCGCAGGGCCGCGCTGGCCATCGGACGGGTCGGCCTGGCCGCCGGCGTGGCGCCGCTGGCGCAGACGCTCGCGGATCCGGATCCCGAAGTCCGCGAGATGGCGGCCTTCGGCCTCGGCCTCATCGGCGATGCCGCTGCCGCGCCGGCGCTCGTCACCGCGCTCGCCGACGCGTCCCCGGTCGTCCGCGGCCGCGCCGCCGAGGCGCTCGGGCTGATCGGCGCGCGGCCCGACGGGCAGGCCGCCGGCCGTGCGGCCGCCGAATCGATCGGGCGGATGACGGCCGAATACGCCCGCTCGGCCGCCGTCCGCGGCATGGCGCCGGACGACGATGGCTCGCCGGCGGCACCCGAGGTCGAGGCGTTCCGCCTCGGTCTCTATGCGCTGGTGCGGTTGCACGCCTACGAGCCGCTCGCCGCCGCGGCGCTCGAGGGCGGACGTCCGGTCACGTCCTGGTGGCCGGTCGCCTACGCGCTCGGCCGCGTCGGCGATCCGCGTGCCGAAGCCGCGCTGCTGCCGCTGCTCCAGACGCCGGGCACCTACACCGCGGCGTTCGCGGCGCGCGGGCTCGGCGGCATCAAGGCGGCGGCCGCGGTGGCGCCGCTGGCGGCGCTGGCCAGCACGGCGCAGGCACCCCTCGACGTGCGGGTATCGGCGATCCGCGCGCTGGCGGCGATCGGCGACGCGGCGGCGGCCGGACCGCCGCTGGCGAAACTGCTCGCCGACGCCGCCGCCGATCCCAACTTCAGTCTGGAGATCGTCGCCGCGCTGGGCGCGCTGAAGGCGCCCGACGGCCTCAGCCTGGTGCAGGACCTGATGTCCGATCCGTGGCCGACGATGCGGGCGGCGGCGATCCGCGCCGCGGCGGCGATCGACCCGGAGAGCTTCGTGCTGGTGCTGGCCGGGATGGACGCCGATCCGCAGTGGACCGTGCGCGCGGCGCTCGCCGAGGTGCTGGCGGACATGCCGCCGGCCACCGCGATCGAGCGGGTGCGGTCGATGCTCACGGACGACGACCGGCGGGTGCTGCCGTCGGTGCTGCAGGCGCTGGCGCGGCTCAAGGCGCCCGACGCCGGGGCGATCGCGCTGGCGCAGCTGAAGGAGCCCGACTTTGCAGTCCGTGCCGCGGCCGCGCAGGTGGTCGGCGAGCTCACGCCCGCCGGCGGGGCCGAGGCGCTGCGCGCCGCGTATGCGCTGGCGCTCGGCGATGCCACGATTGACGCGCGGGCATCGATGCTGGCGGCGCTGGTGGCGTTCGGGCCGGCCGAGGCGGAGCCGACGCTCAAGGCGGCGCTCGCCGACACGGACTGGGCGCTGCGGCTGGGGGCGGCGGCGCTGCTCCGGAAGATCGATCCGGCGGCCGTGGATCTGGCGGCGGCGATCCGGCCGTCGCCGAACGCCCCGCCGCGGCCCTACGACCAGCCGGACCTTGCCGCGCCGCCGACCTCGCCGCACGTCTTCATCGAGACGGCCAAGGGCACGATCGAGTTCGAGCTGACGGTGCTCGACGCCCCGCAGACCGCCGCCAACTTCGTGGCGCTGGCGGCGCGCGGCTTCTTCAACGGCCTCTCGTTCCACCGCGTCGTCCCCAGCTTCGTCATCCAGGGAGGCGATCCGCGCGGCGACGGCGCCGGCGGCCCGGGCTACACCATCCGCGACGAGCTCAACGAGCGCCCGTTCCTGCGCGGCACGGTGGGGATGGCGCTGTCGGGGCCGGATACCGGCGGCAGCCAGTTCTTCATCACCCACTCGCCGCAGCCGCATCTCGACGCCAGGTACACGGTGTTCGGCCGGGTGGTCCACGGCATGGAGGTGGTCGACCGGATACAGCAGGGGGATCTGATCGAGCGCGTCCGGGTCTGGGACGGCACCGAGATGCGCTGAGGCCGGCGGGCGGTACGCAAAAAAGGGGGCGCCGGGCGCCCCCTTTTTTTACAGGAGAGCGGAGTTACCGCTTCTTCGCGGCTTTCTTCTTTCCGCCCTTCGCTGCTTTCTTTGCCATTGCGCTCATCCCCCCTTTCGTTTTGGGATTCGAGGTGGTGGAGGCGTTTCCCGCTCGCAGTCCGCTGCCGCCTGGCACGCCGGCTGTGTCCTCGCGGCGCCCTCGCCCCCTCCCGAAAACTCCCGCGTCAGCGGAAGGTCAGCACCTAAAAAATTGGGGGTGTCAACTCGCGACACCCCCCAGTCGTTAGGCGGAAGCGACTAGCGCTTCTTCCCGCCCGCCTTCTTCTTTCCGCCCTTTGCAGTCTTCTTAGCCATGATTCCTCCTTGGAATTCGGCAGCTCAGCTATGTTACCGACGCTCGACGGTTACAACAGGTGGGCTGAGCGGTCCACCCTCATACAAGATGTAGATTATGGATGAGAAAATCTACGTGTCAAGCACAAACTGGCGCGGCTTGTCAAAAATCTCACAAAAGTTGTGTCGGTGCGAGGCCGTCGGAGCTGTAGAGCGCGCCTCGATCGGCATCGCGGCGCGGGCGGCGCGCCGCCGCGATCACTGCACGTGGAGGCGGGTGAGGGCGCGCGTCGCGGCGACGCGGGTGTCGGCGGCGGCGCCGAACAGCGCCGCGGCGGTGCGGTAGTAGGTGATGGCCTCGGCACTCTGCCCCAGCCGTTCGTGGAGGCGCGCGGCGTCGAGGTAGGTGTTGCCGAGGAGCGGCGGCGGGCAGCGGCGCGCGTCGGCGATCGTCTGTTCGAACTGGGCCAGCGCGCCGGCGTCGTCTTTCCGCGCTTCGAGGACGCGGCCGAGGCGGTAGTGCGCAACCGGGTCGTCGTCGTTGAGCGCCACCGAGCGCTGCAGCGAGCGCAGGGCCGCGGTCAGGTTGCGGCTTTCGAGCCGGCGCCAGCCGTCGAGAGACAGGCGGTAGGCTTCGGCCTTGTCGGCATCGGGGGCGCGGCGCAGCCGCTCGGCGGCCTGCTGGCGGACGCGCTGGGGATCGGGATTGGGCGCGGTCG
>JBDTOB010000268.1:0-4584 GCA_039933435.1 Acidobacteriota bacterium
ATCGTCGCCGACACCGTCTGGCAGACGCTCGGCCCGGCGCTCGATCGGTTGTCGGCCTCATGATCGATTTGCGCGGCGTCTCGAAAACCGTGCCCAGCGGCACCGGCCTGCTCACCATCCTGCATCCGCTGGATCTGCAGGTGCCGGATCGGCAGGTCGTCGCCATCACCGGCCCGTCCGGCAGCGGCAAGTCCACCCTGCTGGGCCTCCTCGCCGGACTGGACTCGCCGTCCGAAGGACAGATCGCCATCGACGGCATTGACATCACCGCGCTGCCCGAGGACGCGCTGGCGCGCCTGCGCGGCCGCCGCATTGGCTTCGTCTTCCAGTTCTTCCACCTGCTGCCGTCGCTGACCGCGCTCGAGAACATCCTCGTGCCGATGGAGATCGCCGGCGCCAGCAACGCCCGCAGCCGGGCAACGGCGCTGCTCGCGGAGGTGGGGCTCTCGGAGCGCGGCCACCACTATCCTTCGCAACTGTCCGGGGGAGAGCAGCAGCGCGTCGCGATCGCCCGCGCCCTGGCCAACGATCCACCGCTGCTCCTCGCCGACGAGCCCACCGGCAATCTCGACAGCACCACCGGCCGGCAGGTCATCGATCTGCTCCTCAACGTCAACCGCCAGCGCGGCACGACCCTCGTCCTGGTCACGCACGACGCCGAGCTGGCCGCGGTCGCCGACGTCGTCGTCGCCCTCCGCGACGGCCGGGTCGTCAGCCGGACCGCCGGCGGCGCCCGCGAGCCAATCGCCGAACCGGCCGCACGCTGATGGTGTTCGTGCTCCGCATGGTGGCGCGGGAGCTGCGGGCGTCGTGGCGCCGGCTGGTGTTCTTCTTCATCTGCGTCGCGGTCGGCGTCGCCGCGATCGTGACCCTGCGGTCGATCATCCAGAGCCTGCGCATCGGCCTGGTCCGCGAGGCGCGATCGACGATCGCCGCCGACGTGCTCGTCCAGAGCAACCGTGCCTGGACCCCTGCGGCGACGGCGTCGATCGAAACGCGTCTCGCCGCCGCCCCGGTACTCGGGCGGAGCGCATCGATCGAGACGGCGACGATGGTGCGCGCCGAGCACGGCGCCGAAGTGGCGCGCATGGTGGAGCTGCGGGGCGTGGATGCCGCGTTTCCCTTCTACGGCACCATCGCGCTGCAGGGCGGCGCCCCGTACTCCCATGCGCTGCTGGCCGGCGGGGGAGCGCTGGTCCGGCCCGAACTGCTCACCCAGCTCGGGGTCGGCGTCGGCGATCGCATCCGCATTGGCCAGCGCGCCTTCACCATCCGCGGCGTCATCGACCAGGAGCCGGGGCGGCGCGTCGGCGGCTTCAGCCTCGGATCCCGCGTGCTGGTCGATCTCGTCGATCTGCAGCAGGCGGGCCTGCTGTCGTTCGGCAGCCGCGCCAATTACCAGCTGCTGCTCAAGGTCCGCGACGACGGCGTCGATCCGCTCACCAGGGACATCCGCCGCACGTTCCGCGACCGGTCGGTCAGCGCCCGCTCCTACAAGTCGACCGAGGATCAGATCGGCGAGAACCTCCAGCGCGCCGAGAACTTCCTCAGCCTCGTGGGCTTCGTCATCGTGGTGCTCGGGGGCATCGGCGTCTGGAGCGTCACCCGCGTGTTCGTCCGGCAGAAGATGCGCAGCGTCGCCGTCCTCAAGTGCCTCGGCGCCTCGACCGCCGAAGTCCTCGGCACGTACGTGCTGCAGGTGGCGCTGTTGGCCGCCGCCGGCAGCCTGATCGGCGTGCTCCTGGCGGCCGCGGGGATGCGGGCGATTCCTTCGTCGCTGGCCGAGTCGTTCGGCGGCATCCCTTACGGGCTGACGCCGTCCGCCGTCGGCCAGGGGATCGCGGTCGGGCTGCTGGTATCGATTCTGTTCGCGCTGGTGCCGCTGCTCGAGGTCCGCCGCATCAAGCCGCTGCTGCTGATTCGGGGCGCCGACATGGCGGCGGCGCGCCCGCCATCGGATGCGGCGTCGCGGTCCTGGACGACGCGGCTGGCGCGGGTCGACTGGCTGCAGGCCATCGTCGCCGCCATCGTCGGCGCCGCACTGATTGGCGTGGCCTCCTGGCAGGCGGGGTCGTGGCAGGCCGGGGCGGCGGTGAGTGTCGGGTTCGCCGCGGTCTCGCTGCTGCTCTATGCCGCCGCGTTCGCGCTGGTCAGGCTGGTGATGCCGCTGGCCGCGGCGCCGTGGTTCCCGCTGCGGCACGCCGTCATCAGCCTCCGGCGTCCGGGCAACCAGACGCGGGTCATCCTGCTGGCGGTGGGACTCGGCAGCTTTTTCGTGCTCGGCATCCGCTCGCTGCAGACCAATCTGATCGCGGAGGTCTCGGCGGGAGCGGAGCGCGGCGGCGCCGACATGTTCCTGATCGACATCCAGGGCGACCAGGTGGACGGGGTGCGCACGCTGGTGCAGGAGCGGCTGGGCAGCAGCGGAGATCCCATACGCCTGGTGCCGGTGCTGCGGGCCAGGGTGACCTCGGTTCGCGGACGCGACATCGGCACCGCCCCTCCCGGTGGGGGACGCGGCCCCGGAGGCCTCGGGCGCGAATACACCATCACCTACCGCAATCAGCTCGAGGCCAACGAATCGATCACCAGCGGACGCTTCTGGCAGCCGGACGCCAGCGGCCATCTGCCCGCCGGCGAAGTATCAATCGAGGAGAGCATTCACGAGCGCTTCAACATCAACGTCGGCGACGAGATGCGCTTCGACGTGCTTGGGCGCGCACTGACCGCGCGGGTCACCAGCGTCCGCAAGGTCGAGTGGGCGGACTCGCGGGCGGGGGGCTTCATGTTCGTGTTCAGCCCCGGCGTGCTGGCCGACGCCCCCCACACTTTCGTCGGGTTCGTGAAGGGACCGGACGACAGCGCCGCCCGATCGCGGCTGCAGTACGACCTGGTGTCGCGGTTTCCCAACGTCACCACGATTGACGGCCGCGAAATCCTCGCCCGGATTCAGAAGGTCATCGACAACGCCGTCCTTGGCATCTCCATCGTCGGCGGCGTGGCGCTCCTCAGCGGCGTGCTGATCCTGATTGGCGCGGTGGCGATGACCAAATTCCAGCGCGTCTACGAGGCGGCCATCCTCCGGACCCTCGGCGCCGGGACCCGCCTGCTGACGACGACGCTGGCGATCGAATACGCCGCGCTGGGACTGCTGGCCGGGATCATCGGCGCCGCCGGCGCGCTCGGTCTCAGCTGGGGGGTGGCGCGCTACGTGCTCGACATCGTCTGGCGCCCGGCGCCCGGGCTGCTGACCGCCGGGGCGCTGCTGACCATGGGGCTGGTCACCGCGGTGGGAGTGGTGGCGAGCGCCGAGGTGCTGCGCAAGAAGCCGCTGGCGACGCTCAGGGCCGAGTAGCGCCGGGCCTGACGCCGGCTGCTGCGCCGCCGGGTTCAGCGCGCCGCCGGACGCCGCGGCGGCGCCGTCAGGTTCTCGGCCAGGAACACTCCCGCCTTGCCGCCGCTGACGATGTCGATGTCGCCGTCGTTGTCCATGTCTCTGGCGTCGGTCTGCATCCCGCCGCCCATGCGGCCGCCGTAATCGATGATATGGCGCGTCCACACCGGCCCGCCGCGGCCGGCCGCGGACGCCGCCGGGCGGCGGAACTCGTACCAGTAGAGGCCGATCGGTTCCCGCTCGCCGGGGTCGCTGCCGTTGTGCGCGAAGTAGCGCTTGCCGGCAATCAGATCCGGCTGACCGTCGCCGTTGACGTCGGCGAGCAGCGGCGCGTGCGCCTGCGACCAGGTGTTGTCGATGACGTGCTGGGTCCAGCTGCCGTCGGCGTTCTGCTCGAACCAGCAGACGCCATAGTCGTGTCCCATCCCGGTCAGCACGTCGTTGCGGCCGTCGCCGTTGACGTCGAGGACATACATGAACCCGAACTGCGTGCCGGCCGGCGGCGCGGCCGGGGCCGCGGTGCCCGCGGCGACGCGGCCGCTCGGAGCAATCGGGTGTTGATTCCAGTCGGTGGCGTGGAACGTCCACGGGTCGGCGCGGACGTCGGCCGGCGCCTCGAACCAGCCTTTCGGCGTCAGGATATCGGTGCGGTGGTCGCCGTTGACGTCGCCGGCGCCGATGCCGTGGCCGTAGCTGTGGTCGCTGACGACGTGTTTGATCCAGCCGCCGTCGCGGAGCTCGAACCAGGCCAGCGGCGCCGCCGGCCGGTCGAACTCCGGCAGCAGCTCGCGCGCCCTGCCGTCGTTGTCGAGATCGACCAGCTGCGCGAACTCGGTGGGGAAGCCGGCGAAGATCTCGGTGGTCGTCCAGGTGCCGGCACCCTTCCCAGGGTTCCGGGCCCAGACGACGTTGTTGCTGAAGTAGCCGAACTGGACGACGTCGATGAAGCCGTCGCCATCGACGTCGATCGGCAGGTCGCTGAAGTTGTCGACGTACTGGCCGTTCCAGCCGAGCTCGCGGATGGCGTGCCGCTTCCAGGTCGGCGCCTCATACCAGGCGTCGCCCGAGATGATGTCCAGCCGGTGGTCGTTGTTGACGTCGGCAAAGGCGGCGGTCTCGTTCGCCCCCGGATCGATCATGGTGACGCGGAAGGGCGTGTCGGCGGGGCGGCCCTGCGCGCCCGGCATCGC
>JBDTOB010000269.1:0-4576 GCA_039933435.1 Acidobacteriota bacterium
CCACGACCGGCAGCAGCCACAACGCCGCGAAGCCGAGCACCACCAGCGGCGCCGCGAAGCCCGAATCCCGCATCGCCCGGCCGAACAGGGTGTCCTCCGGCAGGCTGGTCTGCAGCCGCACCACTTCGACGAAGGCGATCGGTCCCACCAGACAGGCGGCCAGCAGCCCCTGAACGGCGGACTGTGCGCGCAGCTTGGCGCACTCCACCGCCGTGACCGCCATGACCCCGCGAGCGCTCACCACACCATCCGCGAATCGCCGCCTTCCCGATCGGAGCCCGAATCATCCCCGGACGCCTGTGCGGTCAGCCGGAGGAACAGCGACTCCAGCGAACGCGACCGACGCTCGAGGCTGCGAACCGCAATCCCCGAAGCGCCCAGTGCGACGATGTAGGCATCGAGCGCGGCGAGGTCGGCGCAGACGTCGAAGCCGTGACCGTCCGGCGAGCGGGCGATGGTGATGCCTGGATGTCCGGAGGCCACACCCAGCGCGGCGGCGTCGTCGCTGCTCCGCAAGGCATGCAGGTTATCGGGCGACAGCCTCCGCAACTCGGTGGCGGCGCCGCTGAACGCGACGCGGCCGTGATGAAGGATCGTCAGTGTGCTGCAGAGCTCCTCCACTTCGGTCATGTCATGGCTGCTGAGGACAATCGTGGTCCCCCGCGCCGCCAGTTCGCGCAGGAGTGCCCGCACGTCGCGGGCCCCCGCGGGATCGAGCGAGCTCGTCGGCTCGTCGAGCAGCAGCAGGCGCGGGCCGCGAAGCAGCGCCGCCGCCAGGCCGAGCCGCTGCCGCATCCCGGCCGAGTAGTCGGCGACGGGATCGTCGGCCTGCGCCGCAAGGCCGACCTGGCCGAGCATGTCCTCGACGTGATCCCGCGGCCTGGCAGGCTGGACGTCGAGCCGTTGGAGCAGCTGGAGGTTGTCGCGGCCGGACAGGTAGGGATAGAACCCGGACGTCTCCACGAAGCCGGCGATGCCGTCGGGTAATCCGTGCCCGGGCTGAAGCGGCCGGTCGAGCAGCCGCACAGTACCTGCGTCGGAGCGGACGAGACCGAGCAGGATGCGCAGCAGCGTCGTCTTGCCGGCGCCGTTCGGGCCGAGGAGGCCGTGCAGCTGTCCGCCCTGCACGACGAGATCGACGCGATGCAGCGCCAGCCGCTCCCCGTAGCGCCTGGAAACGCCGAGGGCTTCGAGCGCGGGTCGCTCCGGCATGTGAACGGGAAAGTATGGCACAAGCGTGAGCAGGTAAATTGCCGGCCCTGCGGCGTCGTAAGACCTGCAGAGCCCTGCGAAGGCACATGCACAGCCGAGCTAGAGAGGCAACTGTGGCGACAAGACAACGCGCGCGGTGGGGGCTGGCAGGTTGCATCGCCCTGGCGCTGATCCTGGCGGGGCTCTGGCCCGGCGTGTTCTCGGCTGACACCGGCTGGCGGGCCGTGGGCCTGTCGGCCGATCAGCACATCCCCGTGATTCCGGCCACGTCGGTGGCCGCGCCCGAGGCCTTCCGGTCGAAAATCCAGCACATCGTTTACATCGTGAAGGAGAATCGATCGTTCGATAACTACTTCGGTACTTTTCCGGGAGCCGAAGGCGCCACCAGCGGCATCATCTCCACCGGTGAGCGCATCGCGCTCGGCCACACGCCGGACCGCATGGCCCACGATCTTGGCCACACCTGGGCCGACACCCACACCGCCATGAACGGCGGTCGCATGGACCAGTTCGATCTCGTCGAAGACGGCAACGTCGACGGCGACATGCTGGCGATGAGCCAGCATGTCGCCTCGGATATTCCCAACTATTGGCGCTACGCCGAGCGTTTCGCCCTTGGCGATCACATGTTCGAGTCCGCGGCAGCCGAGAGCTTTCCCAACCACCTCTACGAGATGGCCTCCCACTCCGGCGGCGTCATCGGCAATCCCAACGCCCTCAGATGGGGCTGTGACGCCGACGAGACGAGAACGCGTGTGCAGGTGCAGGACGCGGCCGGCAACGTCACCAGCGCGTTTCCCTGCTTCGAGTTCCAGACGCTCGCCGACCGGCTCGAGGCCGCGAACGTCTCGTGGAAGTACTACGCGCCTGTCGCCGGCCAGATCGGCTACATCTGGTCGGTCCTCGACTCCATCCGCCACATCCGCCTCTCTCCGCTCTGGGACGAACGCGTCGTCCCCTACGGGCAGTTTCTCGACGATGCGGCGGAGGGGACGCTGCCGGCGGTGAGCTGGCTGGTGCCGGACTGGTCGGTGAGCGATCATCCGACCCGCGCGATCCCGGGCGCGCCGCCGACGGTCAGCCTGTGCGAGGGGGAAAACTGGACGGTACAGAACATCAACGCGATCATGCAGGGGCCGAACTGGCCGACCACCGCGATCATCCTCACCTGGGACGATTTCGGCGGCTTCTACGACCACGTGCCGCCGCCGGCCGTCGATCAGTACGGGCTCGGTCCGCGCGTGCCGCTGATCGTGATTTCCCCGTACGTCAAGGAAGGCATCGTCTCGCACACGGTTTACGAAGCGGCATCGGTGCTAAAGTTCATCGAAACCCGGCACAAACTGAAGGCGCTGACGAAGCGGGACGTCGACGCCAACAGCCTGCTCGACATGTTCGATTTCTCGCAGGTGCCGGCGCCGCCGCTGGTGCTGCCGCTGCGCGACTGTTCATGAGTGTGCGTCGGGCAGGCGTCGAGCGGAAGCAGTCACACGGCAATGGCGGCACCTGAAGCACAATCGGAGTATTGATGATCGCGCGCGCACACCACAGGCAGACGTTCGCTTTCCGCCTCGCCTCGCCGGCACGTCTGGCGGCCTTCACGACCCTGATCCTGGCCGGCGGAATGGGCGCCACGGCGTCCGCGCAGGCGACACCCGAGGATCGGGCGGCGGTATCGATCACCGCGGGGTATCAGACATCCCAGCCGACATTCTCGCAATCGATCACCTTCGAGGAGTACTCCGAAGAGGGATCGCTCACCACCGCCTACGCGACCAGACGCCGGCCGGTGGCCGATGCCGGCCTGACGCTGCGGCTATGGCGGCGTCTTGGGGTGGGCGTCGCGGGATCCTATTTCCACGACGCCGGATCCGCGACCGTCAACGCGCTGTTGCCGAATCCCTTCGTCTTCGGGCAGCCGCGGCCGATCAGCGGGCCGGCCAGCGTCACCCACGACGAGCTGGCGCTGCACCTCCAGGTCGCCTACTGGGCGACGCTCAGCCCGCGCGTCGCGCTCATCATCTCGGGCGGTCCGACCGTTTTCCGGGTCGACCAGGACTTCGTCTCGGACGTCACCTTCAGCCATGCCGACCCTTTCGACACCGCCACCTACGAGGGGTCTTCGGTGATTCGCAAGCGCCAGACCGTCACTGGAGGTAATATCGGCGGCGAACTCGGGTGGCGGCTGGCCCGCCACCTGGCGCTTGCGGGAAGCGTGCGCTATGCGCACGCCAACGCGGTGTTCCCGGACACCAACGCGGATGCGGTGCCGGTCGGAGGGTTACACATCGGCGCCGGCCTGCATCTGCTGTTCTGAGGCGGGACCTGGGGCCCTGGGCGAGTCGCCCGGAAGGAATGCCCGTGAGGAACCGCCTGTGGCGCGCGCTCGCCAGCTTAGCCCTCGTCGCGCTGCTCGTCGCCACGTCGTCGCGCTCCACGGCCCCCCAGGCGGCCGCACAGGCCCCGCCGGTTCGACACCGCCGCATTCCTGTCATCCCGGCCCCTCCCGGCAACCTCGAGCCGTTCCGCGCCAAGATTCAGCACATCGTCTTCCTCATCAAGGAAAACCGTTCGTTCGACACCTACTTCGGAACATTTCCAGGCGCCGACGGCACCACCACCGGGCTCATCTCGAACGGCCAGCGCATCGCGCTGCCGCGTGGGCCGGACCGGATGACTCGAGACATCGGCCACGACTGGGAGGACGCCCGCCGGGCGATGAACAACGGGCGGATGGATCGCTTCGATCTGGTCCAGGACGGCAACGTCAGGGGGGACTTCCTCAGCATGACGCAGTCGCTCGAGCCGGACATCCCCAACTACTGGAGCTACGCCCGCCATTTCACGCTGGCGGACCGGATGTTCTCGTCGCTGGCGGGACCGAGCTTTCCCAACCACCTCTACACCGTGGCGGGGGAATCCGGCGGCGCCATCAACAACCCCAACTCCCTGAGGTGGGGATGCGACTCCGACACCCGCACGTCCGTTGACGTCGTCGAGCCGGATGGCGACGTCGTCCGGCGCTACCCCTGTTTCGACTTCCGGACGGTCGCCGACAACCTCGAGGCGGCGGGAATCTCCTGGCGTTACTACGCCCCCGGGCAGGACCAGCACGGGTATATCTGGTCGGCCCTCGACGCCATCAAGCACATCCGCCAGGGGCCGCTGTGGAAAAGCCGCGTCGTCCCGTTCGAATCGTTCGCGAGCGACGCCAGCAGCGGCAGGCTGCCGGCGGTGAGCTGGCTGATTCCCGACTTCGACGTCAGCGAGCACCCCACCGTCGACGCCTTCGCCGGCACGACGCTGAGCGTGTCGGCCTGCGAGGGAGAGAACTGGACGGTGCGGCAGATCAACGCCGTGATGC